>CAMWQY010000198.1 GCA_947176355.1 uncultured Porphyromonadaceae bacterium | reverse complement strand
ATCGTTGACACAATGAGGATATTACGACATATTATAGCTTTTACCGTCTTGGCGTTTGGCGCCGGGACAATGTGGCCGCAAAGCATAACTGAGTCGGTGACTGTAGAAGGAAGGTATACTCCCGACATCATCCCGGCAGACAGGCTTGCTTTGCTTCCGGCTACTGTCACCCTTAAAGCTCCGGAATCTCCAATGGCTTACGACCGCAAGGGGTTGGCTGCAAATTTCGCACCTGATGCGCTCAACTTGCCGGCTACCGGATGGAAAGCAACAAAGGCATATAATACATCAAAAGGATATGTCGACTTGTGGCTCGGAAGTTGGCTTAACTCTTCATTGTCTGCCGGATATAGTGTCATCCACCATCCTGACACTCGCCTTAACGTCTATCTCCAGCATAATTCCACCTCGCTATGGCAAGCTTGGAAAAAGGATGCAGAGGCAGGATTGGCGGCAGCTGACAAGCGCTTCCGCTACGACGAGTGCATCGGAGCGGACTTCCAAAAAAATCTGACGGGAAAAGGGACAGTCAGTGCCGGAGTGCAATATCACCTCGGATATTTCAACTATTACACGGCTATCACCAATGGCATTAAAGACGGTCATTATATAGCACCCACACAGACTCTCAACGACATATCAGCACGCGTATGTTGGAGCGCACGACCTACCGAAAGACTTGCCTACGACGTTAAGGCTGACGTGAGATATTTCGGTTTCCGTGAAGGCGAGCGAGAAACCACCGTAGATGCCGGAGGCGACATTGCGTATACCGTCAACGACAAATCACGCCTGAATGCAGAACTCCTTTACACCGGTGTGCTCAACTATATCGGCAACGACGTGAGCCGCCTTAAGTTTACTCCGGGCTATGAGCTCACTATCGGACAATCCTCATTGCTCCGTGTTGGTGTCGACCTTGCCATGACAACAGGTCCGAAAACCCGCTTCAGAGCCGCTCCTGACGTGCAATTCTCCACCAGAAAGGGAATCATAGCCTTCTCTGCCAAAGCAGGCGGAGGGACGAATCTGCGCACTCTGGCATGGATGCATGCCGCCGACTATTACTCCGACCCTCATGTCGGATGCCTTCAGGCTGCCTACTCCCCTATTGACATCGACCTGGCTCTCCAACTGAATCCCGGCGGCAAATGGACTGTAGGAGCTGAATGGGAGTGGCTTACAACAAAGGATGAGACACTGGGCGGCTTATATGCAGCTTTCCTCAATGGAAGCATGCCCGAAGATGCCGCCACCGTTTGCTTCACTGATATTCACGGATTCAGTCTCTCGGTCAATGCCGGATATGAATTCTGCCGCCTGTTTGCTTTGAAGGGGCGAGCCTCTTGGCAACCGCAAAAGGAAAATACCGGCTTCATGAATGGCTTTGACCGTCCCGAATTGACCGCCCATGTTTCAGCTGAATCGCTCCCGACCGACAAGCTCTCTTTGAAACTTGACTTTGCCCTACGCGCAAGACGCCAACTGGGGCTTAGAAGTTTCAGCAGTCTCAATCTGACGGGCGATTATCAGATCACCGATAAGATAAGCGTCGGAGCCTCAATCTGCAATCTGCTTAATCGCCGGCAGGAAATCTTGCCGGGATTGCCGGTCGAAGGAATCAACGCTACGGCAGGGGTGCAAATCGTATTCTGAATGCAGAATAGCGAATGCGGGATGATGAATGGAAACTGAATCGGGGGCTTGATTGTTAAGTTGATGACAGGGTAGCTGCAAATGCTATTTTTGCTCAGTCAGTTGTCTATAGCTTAAAAAAGACCTTAATAAAAAAATATGAAGAATAAGGATAAAGAAGAGAAGGCTCTTACGCTGGAATATTCCAATGAGGACGACCGCGCCTACGGTCTTGCCGGGATGGCAATCTCGATAGCCGCATTGGATGCGTTCGACCGTGTGGCGGAGGTGAGCCTCGACGGTAATGACGATACGATGGTGGAGTTTTCAAATGAGTATTATTTCTCCGGAAGCCCCTCGATATCGCCCAAAAGCACTTGGGACAACCTCGTGCATAATTTTCATATCACAGCTTCGATGGTGATAAGCAATGTCATGTCGCGCTCTATGGTGCGCATGCACCGGGATGTTCCTGTAGAGGTATTGGGCGCGCTCCACGATGAGATCTTGCGTGAGGGACGCGACAGCTGCGGACTGGAAGACGATGAGATCGATGCTCTTTTCAATCGCACCCTCAGCTATTCACGCCGCATTTTCGCCAATCCTCGTCTGCATCCCGCCATCGACGAGTTTGCACGCGTCATCTCCCGCCGCCGTACACTCAGCGGCAACGAGATTCGCGATGAGCTTCGCCTCCTCCAGATCATTTAAAACTAAAAATGGAAGAGAATACGAGCTTGACGGTAAGGGACATGCAGATGCAGGTGGATAGATGGATTCAGGAAATCGGAAAGGCATATTTCCCGCCCCTTGCCAACATGGCGATACTCACCGAGGAAGTCGGTGAACTCGCCCGGGTCATTGTGCGCTGCTACGGACCGCAAATAGCCAAGAAAAGTGATCTTGAGCGTAATCTGGAAGAAGAACTCGCCGACGTGCTCTGGGTAGTGGTATGCCTTGCCAATCAGACTGGAGTGGATCTTACCGAGGCATTCCGCAAGACTCTCCAAAAAAAGACAGAAAGAGACAAGAATCGTTTTAACAACCTGACAATACAATGAATAAAAATGCGATTATCGAATGCGTCCCCAATTTCAGCGAGGGGCGTGATAAAGCGAAAATCAAAGAGATAACGGATGCCATCCAAAGCGTAGAAGGAATCAGCCTTCTCGACGTGGACCCCGGAGAAGCCACCAACCGTACGGTGGTCACATTCGTCGGTTCGCCGGAAGCAGTAGTAGAAGGGGCATTCCAAGGCATAAAGAAAGCTGCCGAGGTCATTGACATGACCACCCACCACGGAGCACATCCTCGTATGGGAGCCACCGACGTATGCCCGCTGATTCCGGTCTCTGGCATCTCCCTTGAAGAGTGTGCAGAGCTTGCCCGCAAGCTCGCAGAGAGGGTAGCGACAGAGCTGAATATACCTGTTTATTGCTATGAAGCAGCAGCATTCCGCCCGGAGCGCAAGAACTTGGCTGTATGCCGCGAAGGAGAGTATGAAGCACTCCCGCAGAAAATGGGTTCGGAGGAAAAGGGACCGGATTTCGGCAACCGTCCGTTTGACGCGGAGGTAGCAAAGACCGGAGCCACCACCATCGGAGCCCGCGACTTCCTGATAGCCGTAAATTTCAACCTTAACACCACATCCACACGCCGAGCCAATGCCATAGCCTTTGATGTCCGCGAGAAAGGACGTCCGATGCGCGAAGGTGGCAAAGTGACCGGCAAACCGATAAAGGATGAGAATGGCAAACCGATTATGATACCCGGCACACTGAAGGGAACAAAGGCCATTGGATGGTATATCGACGAGTACGGCATAGCCCAGGTGTCGATGAATATCACAGACATCGCTCAGGTGCCCCTTCACGAGGCGTTTGACGAGGTTTGTCGCAAGGCAGATAGCAGAGGTGTCCGCGTCACAGGAACGGAGATTGTAGGGCTTGTGCCGAAGCGTACACTAATAGATGCAGGAAAGCACTTCCTGCGCAAGCAGCAACGCAGCTGCGGCATACCCGAGAGCGAGATAATCCGCATTGCCATCAAGTCGATGGGGCTCGACCAGCTTTCACCTTTCGACCCCAAGCAGAAAGTGATAGAATATCTGATTGAAGATAATTCGGCAAAGAAACTCGTAGATCTCACAGCAAAGGGATTTGCAGAAGAGACAGCATCTGAATCTCCGGCACCGGGCGGAGGCAGCATTTCAGCCTATATGGGAGCCCTTGGAGCCGCACTCGGCACAATGGTAGCAAACCTCACTGCACACAAAGCCACATACGACGACCGCTGGGAAGAATTCTCAGACGCCGCAGAGATCGGGCAGCACCTCATGGATGAACTGCTCCACCTCGTAGACGAAGACACAGCGGCATTCAACCGTATCATGGCGGTATTTGCCATGCCCAAGAAGACCGATGAAGAAAAGGCAGCGCGTGCCGCAGCAATGGAATCGGCAACACTGTATGCGACAGAAGTGCCATTGAAGACCATGAAGAAAGCGTATGAAGTCTTCGATTTGGTAGAGAACATGGCAGCCGACGGCAACCCCTCGTCAGTCACCGACGCAGGCGTAGGAGCATTGGCAGCGCGGGCTGCAGTGCGCGGAGCCGGACTCAACGTCCGGATCAACGCAGCGGGCCTCAAAGACCGCGACAAAGCAACCTCACTGGTAGAGGAAGCCGCCGAACTGGAGCGACTTGCCGAAGAGCGCGAGACCGCCATCCTCAACATAGTCAACTCCAAAATCTAACCCCCAACAAAAATCGCCACCTCAATCGGGTGGCGATTTACACATCCTCACGCGTCACTCCCCCGACTCGGTGTTTTCGGTTTGGTGGCAAGACCGAAGGTCTTGCGTATAATCCAAAGCCGGAGCCATCAGCGACCTCGCCTACCCAGCAGCCACTTAAAAACAGCAATCGCCGCCAGAGAGGCGGCGATGAAAGCGATTATTATGTATTGGATCATAGTTTGGCATTAAGTAAATTCAGCTATTCTTGTACATCTCTTCGTAATACTTTTCGTATTCTCCGGATGTGATATTGTCCATCCAGTCCTGGTTGTCGAGATACCAGCGTACCGTCTTCTCGATGCCTTCCTCAAACTGGAGGCTGGGCTCCCAACCGAGTTCTGATTGGAGCTTGCGGCTGTCGATTGCGTAGCTAATGGATAAAATTTCAGCAACATAGTAAAAGCAAGTTGTTAACGATTGTAAAGTTATTGCTAATTACTTAGTCTGAACAGACTATTACTTTAGTCAGGAAAATAAAAAAGCACTCAGACGTGTCACCACTTTGCCGGTCTGAGCGCGTGAAAGGGAGTTGCGTGGTGCGTTTTGCGTGATGCGTGTCGCGTGGTACGGATTCCGCTTTCGAGAGGGGTCCCGGACGCGATGCCGGGGGTGTATAGAGCCACGGATACGGTCATGCCGCGGCTGTCAGGGTCGATACACACTTCCAACGAAGCTGGGGAGCTGCGAGTATTGAGTATTGAATAATAAACAATAAGAGCAGAGCCGCAGGCTGGACTTGCTTTAGCTTGGGCGAAGCCAAAGCCTGCTTTCCATGTTCGTGGGGGTTGGGAATGGAGTGGGCGCGTTTGGGCCTCGGTCCTGCCGAA
>CAMWQY010000197.1 GCA_947176355.1 uncultured Porphyromonadaceae bacterium | reverse complement strand
CATTTTTTTTTAAAGTTTCGGCCTCCCCCCTCCACCACACCCTATCCGTCGGCCGCATGCGCCTTTGGGTAATAGAGACAGCCCGGAGTAAGGCAATCTGTCTTTCCACTTTCGAGGTCATATAGGAAAAGGTCGCTGTCTGTAGAAAAAGCGTATTCCTGTCCCTTAAGCTTACGGCTTACATACACGAGTTGCTTGCTATCAGGGCTCCATGCAAACGATTCAGCGCCACCGAATGGCTTCATCGGGCATTCAAACGGTTCGCCAGCCATGATATCCTTTGCTCCAGTGATGTCTGCCCCGTCAAAATCTGCAACAAAAGGATGAGGAATTGCTTCTACCCATTCATCCCAATGCTTATACATAAGGTCGTCAACAAGTCTACCGCTTGTCTTGTCAAGACCGGCAAAGAGAGTGGAATCTTTCTGGTTGAAATCTTTGATAGAAGTTGAGTATACAACTTTCTTAGAGTCAGGAGAGAAAAGGAAACATTCTACTCCGCTTTCTACAGAAGAATGGCATGATACGTTTCTTCCGTCAGGTTCCATAGAGAAAATCTGCATCTTTCCCTGAGTATCTTTTCCAAGATAGGCGAGACGTTCACCGCCGTTGATCCACTGCAGGTTACCTTCCGAACCTGAAGTATGAGTAAGTCTTTTCACATCTCCTCCTTCTGCAGGAACAGTGTAGATTTCAGCGTTACCTTTGTTTTCCTTTACGTCTTCATACTTGATAGTGAAAGCAATGGTCTTTCCATCAGGAGAAGCGACAGCGCCGTTCACCTGTCCAAGTGCTTCAAGCACTTCAGGAGTCATCTGGCCGTCAACAATGTTGATCTCAGGCTTTTCAATCACATTCTCCTCAGTGTTGCCTTCCTTACAGGATGAGGCTAGACATAGAGGAAAGATCAATGCGCCCATGGCTAAACTTGACTTGTTCATTTTCTTGTCTTTTTGTTGTTGGGTTTATTTGAGTTATTGAATTTTTTATTATTCTTATTTGCGTATTTATCCGATGGATTGAATCCCGGATATAGGGCTCTTATCAGATCAGGACGATGAAGCCGATGGAGTTCATCTGTAATCTGAGATTTCATTTCAGGTTTATACCAAAAGAAAAATTGTCGCTGTGCAAGTTTTTCTTTTTCAGTGGTAGCAGTATAGACTTTCTCTCCCGTATATGGATGTATACCGGTATAATAAATCTCGCTTGCCACAGTCATTGGAGTCGGGGTGAAATCTTGAACTTGCTCAAGATGGAAATTCAGCCCCTTTGTGATGCATGCTAATTCAGCCATGTCAGTTTCCCTGCATGCCGGATGCGAAGAAATGAAATAGGGTATTAGTTGCTGATTGAGTCCATGTTTTCGGTTGACATTGTCAAAAATCTTCTTAAAGTCATAAAAGAGTTTGAACGACGGTTTTCGCATACAGTCCAGAACCTTGTCGGAAGTATGTTCGGGAGCCACTTTAAGTCTTCCGCTCACATGGTTAGCGATGAGTTCCTCCATATATTCTGCATTCCCCCTTGTCTTATCCGGAGAATCAGTCGGAGCCATTGCAAGATCGTAACGCACACCACTTCCAACAAATGATTTCTTCACTCCGGGCAAAGCATCAACGCTTCTATAGATGTCTGTGAGAGGAGAGTGGTCATTGTCGAGATTTGGGCACGGTCTTGGATGCAGGCAAGATGGTCTTACACATCTTTTACAGGCTTCCTTGTTTTTACCTCCCATGGCATACATATTGGCAGATGGTCCTCCCAAATCGGAAATATATCCTTTGAAATCTTCCATCTGCGTCACTTGCTTAGCCTCTTTAAGGATAGATTCCTTGCTTCTTGATGCAATGAATTTACCTTGATGTGCTGAAATAGTGCAAAACGCACATCCTCCAAAGCAACCTCTATGCATGCAGATGGAATGTCGTATCATTTCGTAAGCAGGTATTGCCTTTCCTTTATATCGAGGATGGGGCACTCGAGTATATGGCAGGTCAAAAGAAGCATCAATTTCACCCTTTTCCATCGGTGGCCACATAGGATTTATGCGTATCATACTGTCTCCTGTAGATTGATAAAGGGTTTTACCTCTCCATTTATTGCTTTCTTCTTCCACGTGACGGAAGTTTAGAGCCTGTTTTTTCTTGTCTGCCAAACATTCTTCGAAGCTTGAAAGAAGAATAGAATTATCACGATCAGTCTCTATATCTTTCGGATCTGTAAAGAATACAGTCTGCGGGACATCCTTTATTTCAGATAATCGTTCACCTTTATCAAGCCTTTCAGCCAGCGCAAGTATAGTTTTCTCACCCATACCGTAAGATATCATATCTGCAGAAGACTCTGCAAGAATAGAAGGGCGGAGTTTGTCAGCCCAATAGTCATAATGAGCTACGCGCCTTAGAGACGCTTCAATACCACCGGCTATTACAGGGACATCAGGATAAAGTTTCTTAAGAATTTTTGAGTAAACTATGGTAGGGTAGTCAGGGCGCATTCCATGTTTACCTCCGGGAGTGTATGCATCATCATGGCGCAGACGTCGATTTGCCGTATAATGGTTCACCATAGAATCCATAGCACCGGCAGATACACCAAAAAACAAGCGTGGTCTTCCGAGTTTCTTGAAGTCGCGAAGATCATCACGCCAATTAGGCTGGGGGATAATTGCTACCTTGTATCCGGCTTTCTGTAGTGTACGTCCGATTACAGCCGCTCCAAATGAAGGGTGGTCTACGTATGCGTCGCCACTGAAGATTATAATATCAGCTTGATCCCAACCGAGCATTTTCATCTCATCTGCCGATGTGGGAAGAAAATCGGTCTTCTTATGCATGGCTTTCCGTTTCTTTAGCAGTTGCAAGGTCTTTCAGTGCAAGAAGTTCATCACGCAGACGTGCAGCTTCCATAAAGTCCATAGCCTTGGCAGCCTTTGTCATGTCAGCCTGTACTTTGGCAATGCGTGCTTTGAGATCTGAAGAACTCATATATTCTACTATAGGATCTGCAACAAGAGCTGCTTCCTGATGTTCCTCTTCCAAATAAGGACGAGGCTCGTACTTCTGCACTTTAGCCGGTTGTTTTGTGCTTCCGGGTTTCGATACTCTCGGTTTCGATGGTGTATAGTCATTGTTGTCGGCAGAGCCGCCTTGATAAAGGTCGATGAGATCGGTATTTGTCTTCTTGACAATAGGAGTAGGAGTGATTCCATTTTGCTCATTATAGAGCATCTGTTTAGCCCTTCGGCGTTCAGTCTCATCGATGGTCTTTTGCATGGAATCTGTAATTTTATCTGCATACATTATTACCATGCCGTTGACGTTACGAGCGGCACGTCCGGCAGTCTGCGTAAGCGAACGATGATTGCGCAAAAATCCTTCTTTATCTGCATCCAAAATAGCCACAAGCGATACCTCCGGTAGGTCAAGTCCCTCACGAAGCAGGTTTACACCGATTAGAACATCGTAAGTGCCTTCACGCAGATCGTTGAGGATTCTGATTCTGTCAAGAGTATCTACATCGGAATGAATGTAAGCGCTTCTTACCCCGAAACTCTGCAGATGGGCATCCAATTCTTCCGCCATTCGCTTGGTTAGAGTTGTGACCAAAGTCCTTTCTCCACGCTCAATTCTAAGTTGTATTTCTTCGAGAAGATCATCGATTTGGTTCATAGACGGGCGCACCTCAATTTCAGGATCGAGGAGACCGGTAGGTCTAATTATCTGTTCCGTGACAATTCCCTCTGATTTCTGGAGCTCATAATCGCCCGGAGTAGCGCTGACATATATAGTCTGGGGAGTAAGACGCTCAAACTCATCAAATTTTAGAGGACGGTTGTCGATTGCTGCGGGAAGACGGAATCCATATTCCACAAGGTTGAGTTTTCTGGCAAGGTCTCCTGAATACATACCTCTGAGCTGAGGCAATGTCACGTGGCTCTCGTCAATAATGGTAAGGAAATCCTTAGGGAAATAGTCGAGAAGACAGAATGGACGCATTCCGGGTTCGCGACCGTCGAAATATCGGGAATAGTTCTCAATTCCCGAGCAATGTCCGAGTTCCTTGATCATCTCTAAGTCATAATTAACTCTCTCTGTCAGTCTTTGAGCTTCAAGAAATCTACCTTCGCTTTTGAAAAATTCAGCCTGTGTGCCCAAATCTATAGCTATCTGATTCTCTGCATTGTTGGTGCGCTCCTTACTTGCCACAAAAATATTTGCAGGATAGATATTGAAACCGTCAAGTTCACTTAAGATAATGCCTGTCTGAGGGTCAACGGTCTGAATTTTCTCAATCTCGTCTCCCCAGAACATTACGCGAAGCTGTATGTCTTCAAATGAGAGTTTAATGTCGACAGTGTCGCCCTTCACTCTGAATTCACCGCTGCCTAATTCTGTTTCTGTTCGGCTGTATAGGGAATCCACAAGTTGGCGAAGGAATGCATTGCGTGATATCCTTTGTCCGAGTTCAATTCTCACAACGCTCTTTGAGAAATCTTCCGGATTTCCCATACCATAGATGCAGCTGACGGAAGAAACCACCACTACGTCGCGCCGTCCACTCAATAGAGCAGCCACTGTAGAAAGACGTAATTTTTCAATCTGATCGTTGATCATCAAGTCTTTTTCTATATATTTATCACTTGATGGTATATATGCTTCCGGCTGGTAATAATCGTAGTAACTGACAAAATACTGCACAGAATTATCCGGAAAGAAATTCTTCATTTCTCCATAAAGCTGGGCAGCGAGTGTCTTGTTATGGCTTAGAATCAAAGTCGGTCGCTTCACTTGTTGGATGACATTAGCCATTGTGAAAGTTTTGCCACTGCCTGTGACACCGAGCAAAGTCTGCGAAGGGTGTCCTTCAAGCACTCCTTCTGACAATTCAGCGATAGCCTCCGGCTGATCACCGGTAGGTTTATATTTCGAAGTTATCTTAAAATCTGACATATTATACAGAAAAAAATCTGTTTGTTTAATGTGCAAAGATAATAAAAAACTTCTTAACTTACAAAATAATGATATGTAGCTAACAAAAAATAAACTATTTCAAAAAAAATATAATCTGAGATGCTTGCTGATTTCAAAAACTTTTATTAATTTCACAACCAAAACAAGCAAATAATGTAATTATGCAAAAACGTCCACTTTACCCTCCATTTACTATAGGTGTAGATCTCGGTGGTCGCCGTATCATTAAAAAAAAATTTGGGGGGGGGGGGGTGGGGGGGGGGGGGGGGGGGGGGGGGGGGGGGGGGGGGGGG
>CAMWQY010000196.1 GCA_947176355.1 uncultured Porphyromonadaceae bacterium | reverse complement strand
TTTGTTTGCTTAACCTAACAACCCCACAACCTCACAACCTCACAACTCCACAACCCCACAACCCCCACCATCGAAAGCTGAATAAAAAAATTATAGTGCAAAATTACTAAAAATTCATCAAAAATTACTATCTTTGCCTTTTGAAATCTTGTTGAAGATGTGTTTTTTCAATGATTTCATCTTTTTCCCGATGCTTATTTAGGTGTTGGGTGTAAGTAAATTATTGATATTTAATGGATAAAATATTAGATACACGAAAGGTAGACAAATTCGACAAGCTCCTTGAAGGTGCTTCTTCGATTGTGCTTACTTGCCATGTCCGTCCTGATGGTGATGCTATTGGCAGCACGCTCGGTTGGTTTCACCTGCTTGAGTCATTGGGTAAGTCAGCTACTGTGGTGGTCCCCGACAATGCTCCTCGCTCACTCTCATTCCTTCCGGGATTCGATAAGATGGCTGTCTTTACCCGCCATGAGGAGTATTGCGAAAAGCTTTTCCGGGAAGCAGACCTTGTGATTTGCTGCGATTTCAATCAGCCTTCACGTCTCGACCGTATGCAGCCCTTGTTGGATTCTTGTCCGTGCCCTAAGGTGCTTATCGATCATCATGTCGACCCGACTCCTTTCGCTGATGTCGTATTCTCGTTTCCGGACATGTCAAGCACTTGTGAACTTTCTTTCAGAATAATGGCTGAGCTCGGGCTTTATTCCGACATCAACCTTGAATGCGCTTCTTGTCTGCTCGCCGGAATGATCACAGACACTAAAAATTTCACTGTCAATTGTAAGAGTCCTGATATTTATGAGATTCTCCAGCGTCTTCTTGAGAAAGGATGTGATAAGAATCGGATTGTGCGGCTTGCTTTGATGGAAAAAAGCTATGGCGCATTAATGCTCGAAGCTTACGCGATTGCTGAAAAAATGGAAATTTTCCCTGAATTTCATGGCTCAATAATATGTCTTAATAAGGAAGAATGTGAAAGATTCCATTATGAAAAAGGTGATACTGAAGGTATCGTCAACCGTCCTACGGAAATAAGAGGAATCACATTCAGTTTCTTCCTCCGAGAAGATTCCGACTGTGTGAAAGTCTCTGCAAGAAGCGTGATGGATTTTCCTGTCAATGAAATTTGCAAAGACATTTTCGGCGGTGGTGGACATGTGATGGCTGCTGGTGCTGAGTTCTATGGCTCTCTTGAAGAGTGCCGACAGAAATTAATCGAATCTTTCCCCAAATATGCTCATTATCTGAAAGGCAGATCTGAAAAACTTGATTATTTTGAAATCAAATCAGATTCCTGACATTTCCCACTTCATAGAAATTTGCAGTGTGGCACTTACCACACTTTCATGTTGTTACATAGACAAAAATAATATTAAAATACTAAATCAATGAAATATACATATTCCGTTATTATCCTTCTGCTGCTTTTCATAGCTTCCTGTAGCAAGACTCAGAGCTATTCCGATCTTCTTAAGAATGAACAAAAATGTAGCAACTGGTTTCTCGCTCAGCAAAAAGTATGCAACGAAATCCCTTCTGACAGTGCATTCCTTGTCGGTCCGGATGCTCCGTATTATAAGATGGACGACGACGGGTATATATATATGCAAGTGTTGAAAGCTGATCGTCACAACGAACGTGAAATACCCGATAATGGTGCTACTGTCTATTTCACTTATTCGCGATATAACATCAACACTATGTACAATAACAATACCCTTGATATTGAAGCCACTGAAAGTAATCAAGACAACTTCATCAATTCTGTTGGTAATACCTACTTCATTTATGGCAACTATAGTGTGAGTGCATCTGCTACTTTTGGATCCGGTATCCAACTCCCGTTAAGTTATCTTGGCTACAATTCAGAAGTCAATATCCTATTGAAATCATATTATGGCTTCTCCATTGACAATACTACCTGTATCCCTTACCTTGTCAACGTCCGCTACTTCAAAGCCGAATATTAAATCTTCATCAAAAATCTTAAATTTTCATTGACCAATATAAGTAGCTAATCAAATTGATTGTATAATATTATAAATGTTTATCCCTTAATTTTCAGAGACAAACAATTATGCATTATGCATTATGAATTATGCATTACTACCTACAAGATATGTAGGGATTCTCAATTCTAAATTCTAAATTACCCCCAAATGAGTCTAATAAAATCAATATCCGGAATACGTGGCACTATCGGCGGCAATAACGGCGACGGCCTCGGTGGTGTCGACATTGTAAAGTTCACTGCTGCATACGCTCAGCATATTAAAAATATAAATGGCGGAAAAGCAGGCAAAATTGTTGTTGGTCGGGATGCTCGCATCTCTGGTCAGATGGTTTCTCATCTTGTTGTCGGCACTCTTATGGCCATGGGCTTTGATGTCATCAACATCGGTTTGGCTACCACCCCTACTACTGAGCTCGCTGTAGTCGGTGAAAATGCCCTCGGCGGTGTGATTCTCACTGCCAGCCATAACCCTATTCAATGGAATGCCCTCAAACTTCTTGACAATAATGGTGAATTCCTCACCGATGCCGCCGGCAAAGAAGTGATTCGTATAGCCGATGAAGAAGATTTTGTTTTCGCTGATGTTATGGAACTTGGTTCCGAATATGTCAATGATACTTGGGGTCAACGCCATATAGATATGGTTAAAGCTCTGAAGCTTGTAGATGTTGATGCTATCGCAAAAGCTGACTTTACGGTAGCTGTTGACGCTGTCAATTCTGTTGGGGGAGTCGTAATCCCTCGTCTGCTCCGTGCTCTTGGCGTTAAGAATGTCATTGAATTGAATTGCGAACCCAACGGCCATTTTGCACACACGCCCGAACCCATCCCCGAAAATCTTACTCAGATTGCAGATCTCATGAAGTCGGGAAAAGCTGACGTCGGTTTCGTGGTTGACCCGGATGTCGACCGTCTTGCTATCGTGATGGAAAATGGTGAGATGTTTGTCGAGGAATACACTCTCGTGGCAGTCGCTGATTATATTCTTTCACACACTCCGGGTTCTACTGTTTCTAATCTCAGCAGCTCCCGAGCTCTACGTGACGTGACTCGCCGCCATGGTTGCGAATACAATGCAGCTGCCGTAGGAGAAGTCAATGTAGTGGCTAAAATGAAAGAGACAGGAGCTGTGATTGGTGGAGAAGGCAATGGTGGTGTAATCTATCCGGAACTCCACTATGGGCGTGATGCTCTCGTTGGCGTGGCTATATTCCTGACTCTTCTTGCCAAGTCCGGCAAAAAAGTTAGCGAACTGAAGAAGACTTATCCCCCCTATCAAATCGCTAAGAATAAGATTCAACTTACTCCGGACATTGACGTGGATGCAATTTTGCTTGCTGTGAAAGATAAATTCTCCGGTTGCGATATCACTGACATAGACGGCGTCAAAATAGACTTCCCTGAGTCATGGGTACATCTTCGCAAATCCAATACCGAACCCATCATCCGCATCTACAGCGAAGCCGAGACAATGGAAAAAGCCGAAGCGCTCGCCGAAGAAATTAAGATTGTCATCGCCTCCCTCTAAACTTTAATATTGCGTAATTCATCAATTATGAATTATGCATTATGAATTATGCATTAAAAAAGATATGTTAAAGAAATTCTTCCTAAATCTCCTCTCCTCATTCGTAGGTGCCTGGATAGCTATGGTGCTATTCTGTGTCGTGGCGTTCATTGTCGTAATAGGAGTTGCCGTTCGCCTTGGCGGCGACGACGAGTCTATGTCTAACACGAAAGTAAGCTCTGACTCAGTTTTGCTGCTTGATCTCGAAGGCACCATCATAGAGACTCCGGAGTCCGGTCAGATTGACTTCTTGTCTCTTGTTTCCGGCGACGGAGTAGAGTCTCCAACTGCTCTTAATATTCTTATCGACGGTATTCGCGAGGCAAAAGACTCTAAAGAGATTAAGGCTATGTATATCAAATGTGGTCATCCTGTAGCTTCTCCGGCTACTCTTAACGCTGTTCGCCAAGCTGTAGCGGATTTCAAGAAAAGCGGCAAGAAAGTATATGCCTACGCTGATGCTATGACTATGGCTGATTACTTTGTGGCTTCTCAAGCTGACTCCCTTTTCCTCAATCCGGGCGGCATGATAGAGATTTCCGGTCTCGGAGGCACTACTCTGTTCTATAAAGACCTCCTTGATAAGATTGGAGTGAAGATGACTCTCGTGAAAGTCGGTACTTTCAAATCCGCTGCCGAACCATATATTTCCAACGAGATGTCCGCTCCCGCTCGTGCACAGCTCGACACTCTTTATGGCAATATGTGGAAATATATTGGCGATGCTGTCGCTCAAGGTCGAAAGTCTCTCGACGACAATTCGATGAATAAGGCTGCCAACGAATTTATTTGTTTTCAGACTTCTTCTCAGATCCTAAAGCAAGGATACGTGGACCGTCTTGTCTACGAACGTCAGGTCGACGACATAATTGGCAATCTTGTTGGAAAGGAAGGAAAAGATGTCAACTATTACACTCCTGAGACTCTTTCTGAAAATTCCAAATGGGGTAAGGAATATAATAATAAGAATAAAGTGGCTGTCCTTTATGCCACTGGTGAGATTCAGGAATATTCTAAAAGTGGTATAGACTGCTATCGCCTTGTGCCTCAGATTACAGATCTTGCTGATGATGACAATGTGAAGGCGCTCGTTCTTCGTGTAAATTCTCCGGGCGGCTCCGTTTTCGGAAGCGAACAAATCGGTGAAGCTCTCGACTATTTCAAGTCGAAAGGGAAGCCATTTATCGTCTCTATGGGCGACTATGCCGCTTCCGGTGGTTATTGGATTTCCTGCACAGCCGATAAGATTTTTGCTGATCCTCTGACCATTACAGGTTCAATTGGTATTTTCGGTCTATTCCCTTCAGCTGAAGGTCTTGTCAAGAAACTCGGCGTAACGCCTCAGACCGTCTCTACAAACCCCGGAAAAAGCATTTCCCTCTTTTATGACCCGACTCCAGAACAATTGGATGTGCTTCAGACTTACATCAACGATGGATACTCCCGTTTCGTTAAGCGTGTGGCTAAGGGTAGGAAAATGAAAGAGCAGAGAGTCCGTCAGATTGCCGAAGGTCGTGTCTACGATGCTGCGCAGGCTTTGGATCTTAAACTTGTCGATAAATTAGGATCCCTCGACGACGCTATTGCTTTTGCTGCTTCTGAGGCAGGCCTTAAAGCTGATAAATATGGAGTGGCTGTGTATCCAAAATATAAGCCGGACTTCCTTGACCTTTTGAAAGCGCAAGGTTTGGATCAACTCAACATGAAGATTGCAAAGATTGTT
>CAMWQY010000195.1 GCA_947176355.1 uncultured Porphyromonadaceae bacterium | reverse complement strand
AGATCAAGACCGGTTCTGCAAGCCGTTCTGACCGTATGGCTAAGTACAACCAGCTCCTCCGCATCGAAGAGGAACTCGGCGACCGCGCTGTATACGGCTACAAGAAGATCGCTAAGAAATAATCCCGATTACGACATCAACAAAAATAAGGGTCCGGCAATTCTGTCGGACCCTTTTTTATGCAATAAATTTGCTTTGAGGTTGCGTAGCCAATTATGAATTATGCATTATGCATTATGAATTAAGAATTATGAATTATGCATTATGCATTTAAAAAATTACTTCCTCTTAGGCTGCCGCTGGAAGCGATATTGCACCGACACCATGAAATACCGTGGAAGTGCATTGCTGTAGCTGACAGTGCGCCCGGAAGCAGTGACGGCATAATTGACATTTGAAAGCTGATGCAGCATATCGAAACCATCAAGCATGAACGTCCACATCTTGGCTTTCATCGGTGTCCAGGTCAGACGTGTGTTCCAGATGGCATCGGAAGTATCAAGTTCCTTTACTCCATACCCTTTACGAGTATATATGTTGAAGTCGGTGTTTATGCCGATATTGTATGGAAGTTTGAAGTTGGCTATAATTCCATAACTGAAATGATTGGCGTTGATGGTCTGGAAATCAGGACGAGTAGAATAACTGTGGCGGTTTATGAACTCTCCATTCAGACTGATCGATTGTTTCCCTATCTGCCAACCTAATGTCAACCGTTCGGAAATGGTATTGTTGTCCACTTTCGATAATTGTGGCGCTTCTGTGTTAGTGCCGATCATGTCTGCATATCTACCTATATTGGCAGAAGTTACTGAGGATGCAGTAAATTGATTCTTCGGTCCAAACTGTAGGTTGAAATTATTTGAAATCATAAAACTCCGGTTTCCGTCTACATTATACATCTTGCTCGTGCGTATACCTGTGCTTGTGTCGTAGGTATATCCTCGTGTCAATGCATTATGGGTCATCGACATTTCTATGGTAGTGTGATTATATAAAGGATGCCTTTTGGATCCATTGAAGAGATATGTGAGACTGGGGCGGAAGTTATACTCAACTTTTAGGTCGGGATTTCCCATGTATATATTAAGTGGATTTGAGTCATCGGTGATATCTACCATATCAAAAAGGTTCGGAGCATTTGGCTTGACATTCATTTCAAGAGAGAGACAATGCTTAGTTTGCAAATAATCGTTCTCGTCGATCTTTGCATCCAAGTATACCGACATTCTTGCATCCCAGCTTCCCATAGTAGTGAGGAAGAAACTTTTTCTTACGGGGTAAAAATGATTATTTCGAGTATAGTTAAGATGGGAATGCTTTAACGAAAATTCAGGAGAGATATTCAGATTGATGAAATACTTCTTTCCTTTGTTGAGGCCGCTATAATAGCTTAATGAAGGAGAAATGCTATGGGTGTTGGAATATGTCCGGGAAGTGTATGAATTATTAGGGTCGAGTGTACTTGCCCATCCGGCAGGAAGACTGCCGAATATGCCTACATCTTCCAGTCGGTCAAGTGCATATTGATAGGAGTCCTTCACTTCTTCAGCAAAGAAATATTCATAGTTAAGGCTCAAGTGGAAATTCTTTATATTGACAGAATACGTCAGATTGTTTTGTATGCCAAGATATGAGTGAGGCGTATTGTCTATGTATTGTCGGCGTACATCAGCCGGTACGGGATTGCTTCCATAGTTGATGTTGTAGTCTTTCCAGATATCTTCTTTGGTGGTCCTATAACGTATGCCGAATTCATTGCTCAGACGATCGTCTGTCTTTGGTATGAAGTAACTGATACCCGGGAAGAATTGAATCTCCGCACTGCGAGTCCTTCCGTCCGATCTGGTTGAGGCACGGTTGAGGATATCCTTCAAGGTTTCTTCACTTCCATTGGTATATATGGCTCTAAGAGCTTCCATTGTCATATCCTTTTGCTCTTGGGAGAAAGTTCCTGACAGGGATTCCGATTCATTGTCCTTATCTTGATATATTCCCTTCACCACGTACGATGGCATCCAACGTTCCGTCCGGATTGTACCGTAATGGTATGAACTTAGACGGATGTTGCTGTTGTATGCTTTGCTGAATGAATTGTCGTATGTATTGCCGTCGGTAAGAAAATTGGTAGTGGCTGTTGTTGTGCGGTTGTCTAAATAGGTTCTTGTAAATGTTATGTCGCCGCGAAAACGCTTTTTCTCCTCTACATCCTGATAATTATAATCTACTGCGCCAAGCTGATATTTACGTGTGCCGGATGGCATCATCTCTGGTTTCCAGGAATCCTTCTGTCCCGGCTTGCGAGTGTCGTTGAGATTGTTGAAGTTGACAAGGGCGGTAACGCGAGTAGTGTTGTTAAACCAAAGACCGAACAATCGCGCCATATATCGGTCCGAAGTGCCGTACCCAAGTTGTGCGTTAGCTGTCAAGCCTGTGCTGTATTCACGCTTGAGTTTTACGTCCATGGTCAGATGTTTTTCTCCGTATGTTTCCTTCTTCCATTTCTCGTCGGTAGTATGTCCTTTGTAGACTTCCACATTCTTGACTGTATAGGCGCTGATGTTTTCAAGCATCAATTCATTGTTATTGTCAAAAAAGTCCCTGCCGTTTAGAAGAAGTGATTCCACCTGCTCGCCATTGACTAAAATCTGTCCCCCTTCTTTCAACTCTACTCCCGGAAGCTGGGCTATAAGGGCATCAAGCATCGATCCTTCGGCAAGCTCGAAAGCATCTGCGTTGTATACAATTGTGTCTCCCCTGTTATAGAATTTGATTTTAGTAGCTGTTACTGTGAGTTCATCGAGTTCTTTGGGTGCACGATCAAGATACACTGTCGGTATCGTTCTGTGCGTTTCTCTTTTTCCTACATCCTTTACTTCGTAGCTGATGATCTTGGATGTATATTTAGGGCATCCCAACTCTATGTTGTAAATAGAATCAGTCTTCGGGATTCGAAATCCAAAATAAGATTGCTTGATAATCTCTCCATTAATATAACTCATCCCTTGATCTGTCTTCACTGTATCTTTCGGATTCCCTTTGGAATCCAACATCACAGCCCAACCATCAATTAGATCTGTCTTCCCCAATGCTTCCTTCAATCGTCCCGCAATATAGATCGAGTCATTTTGTGCTGAAGCCGAGAAGCCTCCGACTAATATGGTAAGCACTAAAAAGGCTAATAAATGTTGGATAATTCTATTGTGTTTCATGATAAAAGATTGTTATAAATTGTGTTGCAAGCCAACAACCTTGTAGGTACGAACGGCACGTGCGTCCACCGGCTTTCCCCTGATATGCATTCCTACTTTAAATTAAAAATGGAAAATGCTGTTTACTTCTTGGGGCGAGAATGTCCCGACGATGTATGTGACAAGATGCTCCGCTCCGTTTTTGTTCCATTGGATCACAAGCACTCGCTTCACCACTTCCATTTCTGATCCATCTGGATTTGTCAACGGACATCCGAATGAATCTTTCAAAACTGAAGAATCAACACATATTTTCACTCCTTTGAATCCATCGCGGTTATAACCGATGAGTTTCATCTCATCCGACAATTTATTTATGATTGACTTGAAAGGAGTATAATTGCCATTAACTTTTGTCTTAAGTATTTCAATGTGTTCCACTTTATCCACAGGGATACCTTGCAATTCAGTCAAGTCTTTTTGCTGCATAGATTTCAACATCCATGGCGAGATGTAGGTATAGTCGAAACTATCGAAAGAGCTTCCTTGTCTTAATCTTAATTCCGGTTGATTGCCGGATTGCGCAAATGCCGATGGCAAACCTAAGACAAATAGCATAAGCGCACATGTAAGTAATCGTATCATATTTCTGTTGTTTTATTATCAGTTTCAAAATTCAGTTCTAAATTTAGATTTCTGATTTCATAAAGCGTATTTATGAGATTGGTCTCAATAATGTTGAGTTTTTGTAGTTGTTCAGAATTTTGCGATGATGAATATTCATTTGAGATGAATTCTATATTGTTAGATTCATTGTCATTGGAAAATAAATTCACAGGGAGCAATGATACATTTGTCATATTCATACTCTCCATGGTATTTTCAACCATATTGTCTAAACCAGCATTAATTTCAACAATTACTTCAATAAGATTAAGCTCAGTGGTAGATTCATTTTGTTTATTTGTTTTTTCACCATGATTCCTTTTTTTTGTTGGCTTAGACCCTACTTCTGATCTGCAATTAACAGCTGCTTTTGCCAATATCATACTTGAACTGTCAGCAATAGTCTGAGGTAACTTCCTTGTTACTTCAATTGGCATTTCTTTTGCTTGATTTTCAGCCACAAGAGTTTGCTTATTTGTATGTGAGGCATTATCATAGTTCTTTAGAAAGATAGCCGCGATAGTGAATATCACAACAGAAGCGGCGGCAACGGAGGAAATGATGATTTTCCATCTGCGACGCTTTGTCACATTTTCCTCAATTGCAAGTTGATGAATATGAAAGTCGATAAGATCATTCACATCGATATCATTATCATCATTCTCAACGAAGTCCATAAGACTGTCGGCTATCTGATTGTCTATATCCTTTGGAAGCAACTCATCCGTCCAGTCTTCGATGAGTTTATCTAATTCTTGTTTATTTAAATCCTTTTCCATCATAATCCATATTTTTTTTCAGATAATCTTTGATTCGTTTTCTTCCGCGATATAGCAGCACTCTGACATTATTTGAAGTGAGTCCTATAGCATCAGCTATGTCATCGCTCGACATTCCATTTATGGCTTTCATCAAAACAACCTTTCTTTCGTTTTCTGGAAGGAGTTTGATTGCTTTCTTCAGAATTGCAGCATTCTCACTTCGCTCAATAGCAGAATCAGACTTGACATCGCTTTGTAAATCCTTGCCATATTCAGAGTAGGAGACATGGCGTTGTCGTATCATTTCCAAGGCCCTGTTGGATACGGTGCGGATGCAATAAGCCTTTAAATTGCTGACTTTTGCCAGTTCTATTCTTGATTTCCATAGAGATGTCACTGCGTCTTGCAGACAGTCAAGGGCTTCATCACGGTTTTTAAGAAGACGCATTGCCTCTGCCAGCATCATCGAATGATGTGGCAACACTGCTTCTTTGAATTCCTTTTCTGTCATTTAAGAATCTCTTTTATCTATATGATGCACATATCGACAATTTGTTACAAAAATTTTAGTAATTTTTTTTAGAATCTGGATTTAAGAATTAGCAGCTCGGAGAGCTGCCATTATGCCAAAACTCCGGACCTCATCCGGGGCATTATTCAGCGAAAGTCTCCGTGTGCTTCAAGGGCGAGCGAAGCAATGCCCCTTTGTGGATGAT
>CAMWQY010000194.1 GCA_947176355.1 uncultured Porphyromonadaceae bacterium | reverse complement strand
GCAATATGGTTGACCAATTTGCAGAGTTCAAGGAACACAAGAACATCGACAAGACGACTCTGATCAGTGTGCTTGAGGAGTCTTTCCGAAATGTTATAGCTAAGCAGTTTGGTTCCGACGAGAACTTCGACGTTATCATGAATCCTGACAAGGGTGACTGTGAGATCTATCAGAATCTTGAGGTTGTTGCAGATAATGAAGTGACAAACCCCAACACACAGATAGGAATTACAGCGGCTCGAGAGATTGACCCTGAATGTGAAATCGGTGAGGATGTGACAAAACGTATCTATTTCGAGAAGTTTGGACGTCGTGCAATCCTTAATCTCCGTCAGACCCTCCAGTCAAAGATACTTGACTTGCAGAAAGACGCAATCTATTCAAAGTTTAAGGAAATTGAAGGCGAAGTGATCTCCGGGGAAGTGCATCAAATTTGGAAGAAGGAGATGCTGCTGATTGATGAAGATCAGAATGAACTGATCATGCCTAAAGAAGAGCAGATTCCGGGTGATTTCTTCCATAAGGGCGACATCGTCAGAGCTGTCGTGAAACGCGTCGACAATCCAAACAATAATCCAAAGGTAATCGTAAGTCGCACTGACGATCGTTTCCTGCGTCGCCTCTTCGAACAGGAAGTGCCTGAAGTTCACGACGGTCTCATCACAATCAAAGCCGTAGCTCGTGTCCCGGGAAAACGTGCCAAGATTGCCGTCGAAAGTTACGATGATCGTATCGACCCTGTAGGCGCTTGCGTCGGCATCAAGGGCAGTCGTATTCATGGCATCGTACGCGAGCTCCGCAACGAGAACATCGATGTGCTCAACTACACCAACAATCCTTCTCTTTTCATCCAGCGTGCTCTTTCTCCGGCTAAGATCAGCTCTATCCGTATCAGCGAAGAGGAAAAGAAAGCTGAAGTATTCCTTCACCCTGAAGAGGTATCTCTCGCTATCGGCAAGGAAGGTCTCAACATCCGTCTCGCTTCTCTTATCACCGGTTATACTATCGATGTCTATCGTGACATTCAGGAAGGTGAGGAAGATATCTACCTCGATGAGTTCCGCGATGAAATTGATGATTGGGTGATCGAAGCTCTCAAGGATCTCGGCCTTGGGACAGCTAAGGCTGTGCTCAACGCTTCTCCTGAGACTCTTGCTCAGGCTGACCTCGAAGATGAGACCATTGAACACGTGATGGAAGTGCTACGTGCTGAATTCGAAGACTAACTTAACACAAAAAACTGCGAATGCGAACAAAATTAGGTAAAATAGCGAAAGACCTCAACGTGGGCATTGGTACTGCTGCTGAGCTTCTTCGCAAACACAATATTGAGGTGGCTGACGATCCTAACATAAGGATCGATGAGAATGCCATCAACATTCTTACTCGGGCATTCAGTACGGATAAGAGCGCTAAAGATCAAGCTACCGACCAAGCTACTCAGCGTAAGGAAGATAAAAAGATAGCTCGCCAGGAGAGAGCTGAGAAGGCTGCCGAAATTCGTAAGCCGGTTGGCCCGAAGATTGTCGGTAAAATAGATCTCCAGACCGGTCGTCCTGTGGATAAGGCTAATGAAAATCCTGCTGAAAAGACTGTGGAAGTAAAACCTCAGCCTAAAGCGGAGGCTCCCGCTGTGGCTCCCAAGGTAGCTAAACAAAGTTCTCAACCTAAGCCGGCTCAGGAGTCTGCTCAGGATAAGAAACCTGAAGATAATCTAAAGCCGAAGCTGGATGAGAATAAATCAAAACAGACTCTGAAACCTGAGCAGAAACCTCAGAACCAGTCTGAGAAAAAAACTGATCCAAAGAAGGATAAACAACGCCAAAAGCCGGAACTCGAAGAGACTGGTACAAATGGTGTCTTTAGGGTGAAGACTGTAGCCGAGGCTCCAAAGATTAAAGTCCTTGGTACTATCGATCTTGATACTCTCAACCAAAACACTCGCCCAAAAAAGAAGAGCAGAAGCGAACGAAATCGTGGCGGCCAAGGTGCCAACGGAAATGGTGGTGGTCAAGGGACTCCCAACAACGACCGTAAGCGTCGCAACCGTATCGGAAAAGAAAAGGTAGATATCGACAAGGCTGCTGCCCACGGCACCAACCAGCGCCCTGAAAAACAGGGTGGCAAGAACGGTGGTAAAGGTGGTGGCGGACAGCAAGGAGATGCCAACCGCGAAGGTCGCAACCGAAATAAGAAGAATAAGGAACACAGCAAACAGCCACAGCGCCAAGAGGTAAGCACTGAAGACGTTCAGAAGCAAGTAAAGGAAACTCTTGCACGTCTCACCAACAAGCAGACAAAGAAGGCTGTGAAATGGCGTAAGGAGAAGCGCGAGGAATTCCACAACCGCGAGGAAGCTGCCGCCGCTGCCGCTGCCGCTGAGAGCAAGGTGCTCAAGCTTACAGAGTTCGTGACAGCCAACGATCTCGCTACGATGATGGATGTTCCTGTCAATAATGTCATCGCAACTTGTATGAATCTTGGTGTCATGGTTTCAATCAACCAGCGTCTTGACGCCGAGACTATAAACATCGTAGCTGAGGAATTCGGATTTACCACTGAATACGTAAGTGCTGAAGTTACAAATGCGATCGCTACGGAAGAAGACGCCGAGGAAGATCTCGTGGCGCGTCCACCCATTGTCACTGTCATGGGTCACGTCGACCATGGTAAGACTTCTCTCCTTGACTACATCCGCAATGCCAACGTGATTGCCGGTGAGGCTGGTGGTATCACACAGCACATCGGTGCTTACAATGTGAAGCTCAGCGACGGCAGACATATTACTTTCCTCGATACCCCGGGCCACGAGGCATTTACTGCCATGCGTGCCCGCGGTGCAAAGATCACCGACTTGGCAATCATCATAGTTGCTGCCGACGACGATGTGATGCCTCAGACCATCGAGGCGATCAACCACGCTACTGCCGCCGGTGTTCCTATGGTATTCGCCATAAATAAAATTGATAAACCGACAGCTAATCCCGACAAAATCAAGGAGCAGCTTGCCGGCATGAACTATCTCGTAGAAGATTGGGGTGGTAAATACCAAAGTCAAGACATCTCTGCAAAGAAAGGTATCGGAGTTGAAGAACTCATGGAAAAAGTGCTTCTCGAAGCTGAAATGCTTGAACTGAAAGCTAATCCAAACCGTAAAGCCATCGGCTCCATCATCGAATCTTCTCTCGACAAGGGACGTGGTTATGTTGCTACCGTAATGGTACAAAATGGTACGCTACATGTTGGTGACGTAATTCTTGCCGGTACCCACCATGGTAAAATCAAGGCTATGTTTAACGAGCGTAACCAGCGCGTGAAGGAAGCCGGACCTTCTACTCCGGTTCTTATCCTCGGTCTAAATGGCGCTCCTGCTGCAGGCGACACTTTCAACGTGCTCGACACCGAACAGGAAGCCCGCGAAATCGCTGCCAAGCGTGAGCAACTTCAGCGTGAACTTGGTCTCCGCACCACTAAGCGTCTCGGGCTCGAAGAACTCGGTCGCCGACGTGCCCTCAATGACTTCCACGAACTTAACCTTGTGGTCAAAGGTGACGTTGACGGTTCAATCGAAGCCCTCTCTGACTCTCTTATCAAACTTTCTACTCCGGAAATCCAAGTCAATGTATTGCATAAGGGCGTAGGTGCCATCTCAGAAAGTGATGTAACTCTTGCAGCTGCATCTGATGCAATCATTATCGGTTTCCAGGTGCGTCCTTCTGGAGCAGCTCGCAAAGAGGCTGAAAAGGAAGGTGTAGAAATACGCCTTTACTCAGTCATCTATAAGGCTATCGAAGAAGTGAAGCAAGCCATGGAGGGTCTCCTGTCTCCTGAAATCAAGGAAGAAATCACAGGTACGGCTGAAGTGCTTCAGACCTACCATATCTCCAAGGTGGGCACGATTGCCGGTGCTATCGTGCGTGATGGTCGCATCAAGAGCCGCAGCAAAGTGCGCGTGATTCGCGATGGCATTGTGATCTACACTGGTGAACTCGGTTCTCTCAAGCGCTTCAAAGATGATGTCAAGGAAGTTGTCAGCGGATACGATTGCGGTCTCTCCGTAGCAGGTTACAACGACATCCGCGAGGGCGACCTCATTGAAGGATATGAGGAAGTTGAAGTTAAGAAGAAATTATGAAATATTATCTGAACCTCGGTAGCAATCTTGGCAATAGATTGCTCCACCTCACTCGTGCTATTAAGGCAATAGGGGAGGAGTTCGGACCTTTTGAGACAAGCCACATGGTGGAGTCGGACCCTTGGGGGTTCAACTCCACCAATCGTTTTGTCAATATCGCTGTGACGATTGAAAGCGAAAAAGATCCTGAAGAAGTGCTTGGAATCCTGCAAGCCATAGAGAAAAGCATCTCTCAGAGAGGTCATCGTCGTTGGGACGGATCCTACAATGACAGGGAAATAGACATAGACATCATGGCAACTGATGGCGAAGAATATTACTCGAAGCATCTCCGGATTCCTCACCGTCATCTTGCAAACCGAGACTTCTTCTTGCGACCTCTCGCTGAAATCGCTCCCGACTGGCGCCATCCTACGACCGGACTTTCCGCCTCTGAAATGCTCGAGAAACTTGAAACAACGAATTCATAGCTATGGATAAAATAATTCTTAAAGAGGGTTGTGTAGCATTGTCAGGCAACGATTTCGCCCAATCCGAACATGATGCAGAATGGGTAGACCTCCGCTTATCTTGGCAGCGACTTGGCGATGAAAAATGGCAACGTGCCGTACGCGCCCAAGAACTTCTTAACTTCCATAAAGCACATAAATATTGCGGGTATTGCGGAGGAAAGATGAAGGAATCGTCTGAGATATCCGTAAAATGCTCTGAATGTGGACGTGAGATATGGCCTCAATTATCTCCCGCGATGGTAGTGCTCGTGACTCGCAATAATGGGGATGAAGCTCTGCTTGTGCACGCAGCCAATTTCAAGCATCCCGACGTGCATGCACTCGTAGCAGGATTTGTCGAGACAGGTGAATCCCTCGAGCAGTGCGTAGCCCGCGAAGTTAAAGAGGAGACTTCGATTGAAGTGGAAAAAATAAAGTATGTAGGGAGTCAAAGCTGGCCCTTCCCCGGGCAGATGATGGTCGGCTTCACTGCGGAATATAAAAGCGGAGAAATCCGACTCTCTGATGGAGAACTCACCTCCGCCGGCTGGTTCACCCGCACAAACCATCCGCCATTGCCAACACCTCCATCCCTCTCACGCCACATAATCGACCTATGGCTACAAAAAAAGCTTTGACCTTCAGGCCAAAGCTTTTTTGTCGGGGTGAGGCGACTCGAACTCAGTAAATATAGTTAACGATCTTATCTCGTTTAACAAATTTTCTAC
>CAMWQY010000193.1 GCA_947176355.1 uncultured Porphyromonadaceae bacterium | reverse complement strand
AACCATCAGTCTTGTCAGAGTTGGCAAGGTCTGCAGAACTTACAATCATATTGTGAACATGATCAGCGAGGAATGAAAGCACTGCTGCTGAAGATGCGCGTGAAGCCATGTTAGGCTTGAGAGCCACCTTAGTCCAGTCAAGATTTGGAAGTTTTCCTTCGAGCCAATCTTGGAGTGTCTTAGCCTCTTCCGGATTTTTCTCAGCCCATTCAGCATATTTTGCCTTTCTCTCCTTAGCGTATGCTATGAGCTCTGCGCGACGGTCGGCGTAAAGTTTCTTCACATCGTCCCAAATCTGCCAAGGATTCTGAGGATCGCCACCAAGGTTTGCCACTGTCTTGTCCATATCGGCACCGGCAGCTGAAAGCGGCTGACCATGAGTGTTGACATGTCCTTCAAGGCTTGAGCCATCGGCAGCAACTGTCTTGCGAGCCATGACAGTGTGACCAATGATGAGAGTTGGACGCTCTTTCTCTTCGCGAGCTGCTTCAATAGCACCGGCGATAGCCACAGGATCCGTACCGTCTATTTCAAGTACATTCCAATTCCATGCGCGATATTTAGCTGCTGTGTCTTCAGAGGTAACATCTTTCACCTTGGTAGAAAGCTGAACTTCATTGCTGTCATAGAACATAATGAGGTTATGAAGCCCAAGATTACCTGCAATTCTGCCAGCACCCTGAGAAATTTCTTCCTGGATACCGCCGTCAGAAATGAAAGCGTATGTCTTATGCTCAACGACTTCACCGAAACGAGCAGCAAGGAAACGCTCAGCGATAGCACAACCGACAGCATATACATGGCCCTGTCCGAGAGGACCTGAACTGTTTTCGATGCCACGTGCTACTTCAAGTTCCGGGTGACCGGGGGTAGCAGAGCCCCACCGACGGAAGCCCTGGAGCTCCTCGATGGAGAACTTACCGGCGAGAGCAAGCACTGAATAGAGCATGGTGCTCATGTGGCCCGGGTCAAGGAAGAATCGGTCGCGAGCAAACCAATTTGGATCTTCGGGATCATAGTTGAGGAAAGAAGAATAGAGGACATTGACAAAGTCAGCCCCGCCCATAGCGCCACCTGGGTGGCCGGATTTTGCTTTTTCCACCATTTCAGCGATGAGGACACGCATGTTGTCCGCGCCGCGGGTGAGAAGGTTTGGATCTAAGGTCATGGTTTTACTATTTATGTGTTTAAGTGTTTAAGCGTTTAAATGTTTAAGCGTTTAATCGTTGATAGTTTATCGTTGATTTATCAACCGGCATCAAGCACCTGGTTTTCATCGATTTCGTTGACCGGAATATCAGTGTTTACATTTCTGCATCCTACTACGGCATAGAAGAAGATATAAGCTACCATTGCGAAAACGAGCCAATAGCTACTTACATAATCACCTGTAGAGCGAGCGATCCAGTCCTGGATAAATGGCATGATACCACCGCCTACTACCATGGTCATGAAAAGACCGGAAGCCTTGGCAGTATATTTACCAAGTCCTTCTGTAGCAAGATTGAAAATACCACCCCACATTACGGATGTACAGATACCACATAGGAAAAGGAAAAGACACTTCAGAGGCACTAAGCCACTGGTGATATTGAGAGCCGGGATACTTGGTGAGTTAAATGTAATATCTTTCGGGAGAAGAATGGCAATTAAAAGGAATGCCATAGCGATAGAGGAGACTACGATAAGCTGCAGACGAGTAGAAACCTTGCCACTGATCGCAGAACTTACAATACGGCCAACAAGCATCAGAAGCCAATATAGAGCAGCAAGAGATCCGGCTACGGCAGCTGCGCCTTCAAATGGCTCGCGGCTTATCCATGCATTCATTTCGCCCGGGATTCCAATTTCCACACCGACATAGAAGAATATGGCTATGACTCCGAGTGTGCAATGACGGAATGAGAATGGACTGTGCTCGTAGGTAGCTTTGCTTAGGTTCTTCTGTGGTTCTTCAATCTTAATGAAGGAGATTACGATGAAGGCTGCTACGAAGATAACGATACCTGTGATCACGAGAGGAGCTACAGTTGCCATTGAAGTCTCTTTTGTAAGAGTACCGACAAGCACACCCACGAGCATAGGGGTAAGAGTACCTGAAAGAGAGTTGAGTGATCCACCCATCTGCACAAGCTGATTACCCTTGTTGCCGCCACCGCCGAGAAGGTTGAGCATCGGGTTTACCACGGTATTAAGCATACATACACAGAAACCGCAGACAAGAGCACCGAGAAGATAGATAAAAAGATTAAGAGTAGTTGCAGTAGTGCCTTCACCATACACTACAACGTCAGCACCGACATAGCTTGAAAGAAGCTGAATCGTCAGACCTATGGCACCGACAGCAAGAGCGATAAGTGCAGTTTTCTTATAACCATACTTTATAAGCATGTTACCTGCCGGAATACCCATAAATAGATAGGCGGTAAAGTTCATAAGGTTACCAGCCATACCGGCCCATTCATAACGGAAACCCCATATATTACCGAATGGGGCTGCCATGTTAGTCACAAACGAAATCATCGCGAAAATAAAAAACATCGTGATGATTGCCACTGTGCGTCCTGATTGGGGCGCTGATGCAGCTTTTACATTACTCATGGTTGATTTTGTTTTTGGTTATTAAGTTAGTTTTAATTACATTTCTTTCAATAGTTTCTCACCCCGAATATTGCGGTGCCAATCCTTACAAGATTCGCACCTTCCTCTACGGCAATTTGCCAATCGCCCGACATTCCCATTGAGACAGTATCGAAGCCTCTAAGATCGGGGGCTATCTTCAATATTTCTTCTTTAGTAGCAGCTATCTTTCGGAAATCTTCTCTCACTCGACTCATGTCGTCAGTATTAGAAGCCATTCCCATCACTCCACAAATATGAGTAGCCTTTAGATTTTCAAAACTTCTGTTTGAAAAATATTCCAAGAGCTCTTCAGGATAAAATCCGAATTTAGTTTCTTCACGGGCTACGTGCAATTGCATAAGCACCCGAGTTACGACTCCGGCACGCTCAGACTCCTTATCTATAAGCTCGAGCAGGCGAATTGAGTCAACGCTCTCAATAAGGGAAGTCAAGCCGATAAGCTGACGCACCTTGTTGGTCTGCAAATGACCGATGAAATGCCATTTGATATCTGAAGGAAGCACCTTAACCTTCTCGAGCAACTCTTGCACACGACTCTCTCCAAAAATACGTTGCCCGGCATCGTAAGCTTCTTTCACGGCATCCGCAGGATGAAACTTACTGACTGCACACAACTCTACACCCTGAGGGAGCAAAGCGTGGATCTTTTTTATCTCTTCTGCTATCATCTAAATGCGTTTTACGATAACATTCCCAAAAGCTTCAAGAGGGGGAAGCCGTTTTCTCAGGGGTGTCGTATTCGTATGGATATACATCCATAAGCGGTGTCTCCGTGATGGATGCAATCTGATAGTCTGCCATCGTACCTTTCATTCCATCTTGAAAACGACCGAGAGCATTTTCAAAGTCACCTGCCTGCACAAGAATAAAGCTTGCAGACTTCTTTTCCTTACCGCTTTTCTCATCGAGTGTGATGAAATTCACCTTCACCATATAATACTTGTCGGCATATTCAGACTCGTCAAAGAAGATTTCTGAAATCTTTGTCTTTTTAACAGCCGACACTGAGAACTCACCGGAAATGAACGGAGTAATCTTTTCAATTATGCGAGCCTCGGCATCAGTAAATGTCAATGCATCTACCAAATAGGGTTCATTCACTTTCTTCACCGCACCATTTTCCTGCATGCGATCATATCTAATTTTGGTTTCAAACCAGAGTGCCATTGCTTCTTAAATTTAGGTTATTTTCCCCGACATACGAGGTGCAACTGCAAAGTTAGCAATAAATTTTGAGAAATCAGCTAAAATCTTTGGCAAATTATTCAAGAAAAATTAATTTTGCAGTCTCAAACTAAAATTTGAACTCTCGCATGAGAAAGTAGAGACGATCTCAATCAAGCTTGAGAACTTAAATAAAAAATTATGGGAATCTACGGACAACTATTCACAACTTTCATGAAAATCGGAGCTTTCACCTTCGGAGGTGGATGGGCTATGATTTCAATTATCGAGAAGGAAATTGTCGACAAGCATCACTGGATAGAACGAGATGAGTTTCTTGATCTTCTCGCCATTGCACAATCCCTTCCCGGCATTCTTGCAGTCAATATTGCGACTTCCATTGGCGACCGGCTTAAAGGGTTGAAAGGGGGTATAGTGGCAGCGTTAGGGACAATACTTCCTTCTTTCCTAATAATCCTTGCCATTGCCATTTTCTTGACTCCTGAGACAATCAAGAATAGCAAAGTGTTGAGCAGCATCTTTATGGGGATACGTCCGGCTGTAGTGGCACTGATCATTGCTCCCGTCATCACAACGGCAAAGGCAGCCAAACTTAAGCTGACGACTATTTGGATTCCTGCTTTGGCTGCGTTAGTCATCTCTCTCGATATGGGAATAATATCAAACCCCATCACATGGATTGCTCTTGGAGCCATCGGCGGCTATCTCCACTGGGAATACTCGAGGCGCAAGCTCAGCAAGTCATAATGCATAATTCATAATGCATAATTCATCAAATTAATGCATAATTCATCAAATTAATGCATAATTCATAATGCATTATTTCGGATTCTTAATCGATTATCTATTAAATTCTAAATTCTCAATTCTCAATTCTAAATTCTAAATTCTCAATTCTAAATTCTCAATTAATATTATATGAGTATATACTTAAAAATGATATGGGCCTATCTGAAAATAGGCATTTTCGGATTCGGCGGAGGATATGCAATGCTATCGTTGGTGGAGAGGTCAGTCGTTGGACCGGGTTGGATCTCTGAACAGATGTTCACCGATATCGTTGCAATCTCACAGATGACTCCCGGACCAATCGGCATCAATTCTGCCACCTATATAGGTTATGTAGCTCCCGGTCATGTCACAGGAGGAGAACTTGCATCTCCAATCTGGGGATTGTTAGGCAGCATTCTTTGCACTCTTGCAGTCACCATACCATCCTTCATCCTCGTCATAAAGGCATCTCACTTCATTCGCAAGCACAATGAGAGCGGTGTCATCAAGGCTATTTTTGCCGGACTTCGTCCTGTAGTGGTAGGACTTATCGCCTCAGCAGCCATAATGCTGATGAACTGGGCAAACTTTTCTCCCAATCATGACCGACGCACACTGATATGCAGCATAGCTATATGCGCCGTATCCTTCTGTCTTGTATATTTTAAAATTCCATATAAAGGTAAGAAAATCGGGATGCATCCCATCCTTGTGATATGCATAGTGGGTCTTACCGGATTCCTGCTTTATTATTG
>CAMWQY010000192.1 GCA_947176355.1 uncultured Porphyromonadaceae bacterium | reverse complement strand
AAGTGTCAACGAACTGTTGATACAAAAAGTGTCAACGATGTCCTGAGCCACGGCACATAATGCATAATTAGCTACGCTCAAGCTAAAGCAAGTCAGAATGCATAATTGGGGCGGCTACTTAGGAGGGTTCCCTTAGTCTAACGATAAACTATTAACGATAAACTATCAATTAATAGCCATTAAGCAATGAATAAGGGCTCTTATTCGCCTGGACTTCCGCATACTTCGTGAGTCATAATCTCAATCGGCCTCAACTTTTGCGGTTGAGTTGTTTTCCGAGTGCAAAATTAGGGAGGAATTGGGAGAGTCTCCCCTTATCCCCATAAAAAGTCAGATTTTATTTATGATGGATATGGATTGCGCCGTGAGCGGCTTGGCGGGGACAAATCGGGTGATTTTTGGAGAGAATGTAGGCGCGGAACTTTTTTTCTTGCTCCTAAGGCTCAGGGGAACTGGCAGAAGGGTGCAGAAAAAAATTATGCTTACTAGGATAAATTTCACCTGGCGACAAACCTGCTGCTTTGCGGGGAGAATGGTACTTACGAGGAGGATAGGGGGCTGGACGCTCGGGGACGCGCACGGAGTGCGCTAACTACACTGGGAGGGACGCAGGCTGGAAAGCCTGCTTTCAATGTCAGAGATTGATGGGGTAGAGGTGGGGGATGCATTTGGGAATGTTGGCGAGGACAACGTGGTCGAGGAAGAAGGGATTGTTGGACAATTTGGAGAGGTTAAAGAGCCTTATATATCGTGGGATGTATAGTTTCTGGTGCTCTTTCATTTGGAAACTGTCGGGCTTGGGAATGTTACCTTCGAGGACGACGAGCGTGTAATGCTTCAGGAGCACACTGCTTGAGGCGGCGGAATAGGCACGGGAGGCGTAATCATCATGCGGATCGTGCCATCTTGACATGTCGGCAAAGTGAGCGAATCCGAGGTCGATGCCGCGGATGTAGTCAGGGCTATGGAAAGTGTTGAAGAAAGCCCTTCTGCCGACCTTGGGGAGGAAGATGTACTTCTCTGAAGGCACGATATCACGGTGGAGGAATCGGCAGAGGTTTGTCTTTAGGGGATTGATGCTGATGTCAGATGCAGAGCAGGTGTAGGAATGCTTTGGGAAGTAATAGGTCTGGCGCCATAGGATATAAGCCTGGACACAGGTTGAGACACCGACCCTGCCGAAAGTCTTGGTAATGACATAACGGCCTAATTCTTGGTTGAAGTAACGCTTGAGGAAGGTGTCTGCTATCTTGTCCTGATAATAGTTAAGACGGAGAGGGACAATCCGGTCAGGATCTTCGATATCACGGACATGATATTCTGTAGCTGCCCAGAATGGGAAATCGAACTGCTTACGGAAATCGTTGAAAGCCTTGCGGGCAGATTGGAGGGACTGACAGTTGAAGACCTCGAGGGGGGAAGATCCTTGCATCAGGAGTTTGATTTGGGAAAGCTCCTTCATTTCGAGGGGTAGGTAGATGGAATGGTGTGATATGGAACGGAGATTTAAGCGGAAACGGAAGCCGGCGGAGTTGCTACCGGTGTAGGGGTTGCGGATGTATTTGAACGGCATGGTGGATGTGAGTTATTAGTTGTCAGTTTTCAGAGTGCGGACGAGCCGCTTAAATCCTACGGCTTCCGCCTCGACACAGTATCAAAGATATAATGGGTGGCATCCGCTTGGAATGGAATTAGGATGCAAAGATAAGGAGGATATGGGGACTTAGAGCCTTATCGCGATAAAAAGTGTTGGAACTATCGAATGGGGAGGAGACGCTTGAATCTTACGGCTTCCGCCTCGGCGCAGTATCAAAGAATGAAAAGGGGATTTGTAGAAAGGGAAGAATCATAGTAAAGATAAGGAAGAAAAAGAAGTTTTATACATTATTCTTTTAAAACATATTATTATGAATTCATATAATAATTAAAATTTTTTTATTAAATTTGCAGTTCATAATTATTCTATTAAATTAATCAAGGTTGTCTATCGTGGACATATCTTTTTCAAAATACTTTAACCGTCTGAATACCACAGACAATTGGAAGCGTCATCTCATTGATTTCGTAAAAAAGGCGAACCTGGAGGGACGATCCGTTGTCGTCATAGCCATTGCAAGAAAAATGGCTCGGCTTTTTGAATATTATCGTAAGACCGATTCTTATCTGGATTTGCTTTTTGATAAAAGCAAATCCACTTCCACTCTTAACTATATTATAACGGAGCATGCCATACCTCTGTGTCTTGCGCAAGTGAATCAGCAACAAACGGAGATTATTATATTAGATGACTTGATTATTTCCGGAGATACGGTGGAGTCTGTTACTGAAAATGTCTACCATCTTTCAGGAATAAAACCGAATATAATAGCGATGGCTGCCACTTATCCCATTAATTATAAATTTCAGTTTGGCCAAGTATTGTATCCTGTTATTTGTGAATCTAAACTTAAAAATCCCGATATATTAGACAAAGAAGAAATTCCCGCGTTTACTGCAAAAAATAATTGGGACATTATATCTCTTGGAAAATCAATTGATCTGGAACATACTATTCTTAAAATAAAAGGAGATTTTTCATATTTAAAATACCAATCTGAAAAAATACTGGCGATTTTACAAAAGACATTTGAAAAGGATACCGTAGTGTATCCGGTATCCCATAGAATTCCGGGAGGACAAGAATCATTAAGCTTTTCAATAATATTTGATAAGAATAGCAAGTATCGGATTAATGATGATTTTTCTAAAATAAGAATCTTTATAGGAGAAGAGGGTATAAGTATCACTTCGTATACCCCCAACTATTGGGATGAGTCAATATTGGAAGATGATTCAGTACGATTTGGAGTAAAAGCATTAAATCAGATATGGGAAGAGGTTCGGTCAAATTTGCTTCCTCTTAAGATGCTTGGAAATCCGGCTTCAACTGATATTAAGAAGATAAGGATGTCTCGTGAATTTAAGCAGAGGGTTGAGCAAACAGCAGTAGTTATAGCAAACTATCTGCTTTCTTTTGAGAGTGTAATGATAATTAAGTCATTGCTTCAGGATGCATTCACTCAGATCATAGGAGAGAATCCAAATTTTGAGATATCATCAGGGGATATGTCTTTGTTGATGGGTTCTAATATCGCAAATAAATATCAGCCAAGGCTTAAAGAAGTAATAGCTCAAGATACAGTCAATAGATTTATTATCTACAATAAGAGTCTGGAGGAAGAAATACGGATTAAGCCTTTGACCCCTTCGGATAAGAATGATGATTATAGGAAAGAAAAGCTGCAGATGTGCCACCTTAGTTCAAGTGTGCCCATGGCACTGACCTTGATTTTCTATACCATGTGGAAATCATTTGGATTGATCAACAACAGTATCAGGGAAGATCGGATAAAAGTAGGAGAGACTTTTGAATCTCTCTATGAAACACTCTCAATATTTTTCTCTAAGGATGATTTGCTGGAAGAAATCCATAAGTGGATAGACACTAACATAGATCTTGGTGTGGTAGTTCCCAAATATGAATATTTCATTGATCGTTTGGGTTATAGGGTTTGGCGGAGATACTTTCGTGCGGGGGAACGCGAGTCTGTCATGACAGATGTAGCGCGTGCAGCTCTTTGTCTGGCGACGGATGGTTATGGCCTGAGTGTTGGAGATATATTGACGGAATCTTTATTTGATAATAGTGTTTACCCTGCATTAGAGAGTCTTTCCATAATAGCGGATGGCCAACTCAATTTGGATGTTTTCAAAGGAAATACTCGTTACATAACCGATTTGGATGATAAATCGGCTTCCTTATGGATCTATCTTATACTGATTGGAGCTCTTGATGTAAGGAAAAAAGATCAATATTCTATTATACTTGCTGACATAGAAGGGCATCCTTTGTTTACGAAAACAGCTTTATTTCTTCAGGCCTCATCTCAGTAAATAGTCATTTGATGACTTTTGAATTAGAAAAAATACTGACTTCATTGAAAAACGACAATGAGGCCGCAGCATTGTTGCTTTCACGCTGGAATGAAGTACGCAACAAAAGCATTTCAGAAATAGATTTCTATAATCTTCTTACAGCCACGACAGCCACACAACTGCCGATATCAAGCGCATCTCAGACAGCTCCTATGGAAACTATTGAACAATGGACCAGGAAAGATCTTCGTATTCGTTCGATGTGGCTTGAAGGTTATAGAGGTATTCCCAAATCCTGTGACAATGGAATAGAGTATGGTATTTCTATGTATCCGGATCTAAGGAATAGTAGAGTATTAGATCCATTCTCAATGGTGCTATTGGGTTCAAACGGAAGTGGCAAGACATCTCTATACAGTGCGATGGAGCTGCTATGCCTCGGATCAACTTCAATTGCGAAGAAACACCGTGTTAATGAAAGTGGTTTTGAGAAATTCTATCATCACCTAAGTCGAGAGGCCAACATGATGAAAATCTCGATCTTATTCAATGATGATACCGTTATATCTATCAGCGATAAAAGAGAATTGGGTAAGGTCAGTTCCCATATTGATTTGTCATCTTTTTTCTGCTCAGAAAGCGATATTGCAATGTTTGAATGTTCAGGCGAAAGTGTCGCGACATATCTTGATCATCAGATAGGATTGGCGGAACTGATTGAAGCGTCTAAATTTTTAGGCAAAGTCATTTCATATATTGATCAAAAAGAAGAAAATCAGGATCAGGAAATACACGAAGAACATAATTACAGCAAATTGCAAACATTACAGAATACAATCGATGAGAATGTTAGAAGAATAAGATCAGAGATACTTCCGTCTGCCCAGAATATACTGAATGAACTTCTTAAAGACTATACAGATGATGTAGTAGGATTAAGCAAAACGAATATTTTATCGGAAAATAATAATGGAGAAGAGATAGGTTTGTTCAATGGTAAGCTTGTAGTAAAAGAAGACAGGTCAGAAATTGAACCTCGAGATTATTTTAATAATTTCCGTTTCAAACTTTATCTGATCAGCTTACGTATAGCAATTGCTTTTCAGGTGATGCGCACTCGCCACATATCCTTCCCCCTAATGTTTGATGATGTGTTCGATAGCAGTGACTTTACTAATAGGGTCAAGACAAATAAATTCATAAATAAGATTTTTGATCTTTATAAGAAATTGGGAATAAACGATAATCCTCTTCAGATCATCTTCTTTACTCAAGATGAAGTTATCGCTGAAAGCGTATACGAAGGTATCATGTCGTCTGCGGAGAATCCTTGTCAAAAACCAAATGCAATGTTTGTCCGACTTTTTTCAGTCTTTCCGGATTCGGAAATAATGAAAGAAGACGATATTCGAATTGAGAATGAGGAATGGTTTTATAATCTATACGATTCAAT
>CAMWQY010000191.1 GCA_947176355.1 uncultured Porphyromonadaceae bacterium | reverse complement strand
CTCAACGACGGTTCTTCTATTAAGAATCTCCAGATCGTGGTAGACTTTGCCAAGATTCCTGAAGATGCTCTCAAAGATGTCACTACCGGTGCTTCAATCCATGTCCAGGGCCAGGCTGTCGCCTCTCAGGGTAAGGGCCAGGCTATCGAAGTGCAGGCAGACGAACTTGAGATCTATGGCACTGCAAGCGTTGCTGACTATCCTCTCCAGAAGAAAGGACACTCTCTTGAGTTCCTCCGCGAGATAGCTCATCTGCGTCCTCGTACCAACACATTCGGTGCAGTACTCCGTATTCGCCACGCATTGGCGTATGCTATCCACAAATTCTTCAACGATAAGGGATTCTATTATTTCCATACTCCTCTTATCACGGCATCTGACTGTGAAGGGGCTGGCGCTCAATTCCAGGTGACCACAATGCCTCTCGAAGAGCTCCCGCTGACGAAGGATGGCAAAGTAGACTATTCTCAAGATTTCTTCGGAAAGATGGCTTCCCTGACTGTGAGCGGACAGCTTGAGGGTGAACTTGGTGCAACTGCTCTTGGCTGCATCTACACTTTCGGACCTACATTCCGTGCTGAAAACTCAAACACTCCGCGCCACCTCTCCGAATTCTGGATGATCGAGCCTGAAATGGCTTTCTATGAGATTGAAGACAATATGGATCTCGCCGAGGAATTCGTAAAATATTGCATCTCGTATGCTCTCGAGCATTGTCGCGACGACATCGAGTTCCTCAACGAGCACTTCGACAAAGAGCTCATCGACCGCCTTAACTTTGTCATCAACAACGACTTCGTCCGCCTTCCTTACACTGAGGGCATCAAGATTCTTGAAGAGAGTGGAAAGAAGTTTGAGTTCCCTGTATATTGGGGCGTAGACCTTGCCTCCGAGCATGAACGCTACCTCGTAGAGCAGCACTTCAAGAAACCTGTCATCCTTACCGACTATCCAAAGGAGATCAAGGCTTTCTATATGAAACTCAACGACGATGGCAAGACAGTGCGCGCTATGGACGTGCTCTTCCCGAAGATCGGCGAGATCATCGGTGGCAGCCAGCGTGAAGAAAACTACGACAAACTGAAGCAGCGTATGGCAGACCAAGGCCTGGAAGGCATGGACTGGTATCTTGACACCCGCAAGTATGGTACAGTGCCGCATTCCGGATTTGGTCTCGGTTTCGAGCGTCTGATTCTTTTTGTCACAGGCATGCAGAACATCCGCGACGTAATCCCATTCCCTCGCTATCCGAACAACTGCGAATTCTAAAGAATGTACAGATTTCTCTGGATATTTATAATGATTTTTTACCTCTCTTGCGGCGTGATTGCCCAAGAGAGGACCGATTCAGTCTTCCCTGCCGACGACGGGGAAGACCTTATTGTCAGTATAGTGACATGCGATCCCGGTCCCGACGTATATGAACTCTGTGGGCATGCCGCCATCAGAATCAGGAGCGAAAAGATGGACTCCGTCTGGAACTACGGTATCTTTGACTTCACTTCGCCCAACTTCATCTACCGATTTTGCAAGGGGCAGACCGACTACATGGTCTACGGATACCAATTCAACAGGTTCATGCCTGCCTACGTCATGCGCGGGTCGAAGGTCACTGAGCAGGTGCTCTCCCTGACTCAGGAAGAAGCCCGAAGTCTCAGAAAGCTTCTTCAGGTTGAGTCGCTCCCGGAAAATCGTGTATACAGGTACAACTACGTGCGCGACAACTGTGCCACACGTCCCTGGAAACGTATCACACAAGCCACTGAAAGGAAGATTACCCTTCCTGATACCCTCTATTATCCTACTTTTAGAGATGAAATGAAGCACTTCCATAGAAATTATCCATGGTATCAGTTTGGTATCGACCTTGCATTAGGAAGCGGTCTTGACTATACTATGGCTAAAGATGAGGATACGTTTGCTCCTCCGGTGCTTCAAGCTAAATTGGCAGAAGGCACAATAGGGAGTCAGCCATTGGTGAAGCAGACCAATGTCATATTCCCGGGATATTATGACGCCACGCTTCCTCCGACGCCTTGGTGGAGAACTCCAATGACTGTGGGGGTGATAATGCTAATTCTCAGTTTTGGCACGATGTTTGCTTATATCTTCAAAGAGAAGATATGGAAATGGTGGATATTCATCTATTTCTTTGTTGCCGGGTTGGCGGGGTGTGTCATTACATTCCTTGTCTTCTTTTCAGAACATGAAGCGACATCGCCCAATCTGCTTATCTTCTGGCTCAATCCGTTGCAATTCATTGTTGCCATAGGAATTTGGATGAAAAAATGGCGGTTGCCGTTGAATGTAATGGCAATCTACAATATATTGATGGCGTTGGCGCTGACCATCCTTTTGGGAGTGTGGCATCCCTCTTTTGCTATCCAAGTAGTAAATGATGCCGTTTGGCCCATGCTTTGGAGCATTCTCCTGCTTTCAATTACTATTCTCTACATAAATGGAGTATTAAGAATTAAACAGAAAAAGAAATTGAAATGAATAGATTTGTGACATCCGTGCTTTGCGGTCTTGTCGGCATTTCGACGGTGGTGATGGCTGACCCTACCCGACCAAAGCTTGTGGTCGGTATAATGGTGGATCAGCTACGCACCGACTATATAGATTTCCTTAGCTCCCGCTTTGGAAAGGAAGGCTTCAATCTTCTTAAAAACGGTGGACTTTATCTCAAGAATGTAGACTACAATGTCGAGGATCTCGACATTGTCAACTCTACCGCCATTGTCTATACCGGCAACTATGCTTCTGCGTCCGGTATTCCCGCAAAGAAGGTGTATGACCATGCTTCGAAGTATCCGGTCCCTATCCTTCATGACCCTGCGACTTTAGGTAATTTCACTAATGAGACTTATAGCCCGGTGGCTCTCAGACTTTCTACCATAACGGATGAAATAGTAGTCGATGGAGCAGGACTCGGTGCTGTCTACAGCATCGCTCCGGATGCGATGCAGGCTATCATAATGGCTGGGCATGCCGGAAGCAGCGCTTTCTGGATCAACGACGAAAATGGCAAGTGGGCTACTACTACCTACTACAAGGAGGTGCCCAACAGCATAACTCAACGAAATTATCGATCGCCTCTTGCGGAGCGTCTTGACACAATGGTCTGGACTCCGACGCACGCTCTCGACACTTATCACGGAGTCCCTCCACAGAAGAAATATTTCCCATTCCGTCATACTTTCCCCAAGAAAAACAGTGACAGATATGTGAAATATAAGGAATCTGCTCTTGTCAATACGGAAGTGACAGATGTGGCTATCGACTATATCAAATCGCTTAAGCTCGGGCAGCATTCCGACGTAATCGACATGCTGAATATCGGCTACACTGTAGCTCCATTTAAGCATGGGATTGACAGCGATATGCGCCTCGAGATGCAAGACAGTTATCTTCGTCTTGACGGGCAGCTTGAACGCCTTCTGAAAGCGATCAAGGAGAATGTAGGTCTGGACAACACTCTGATTTTCCTGGTGTCTACCGGATATTTTGATGATGGCGCTGAAGATGAGGCACGATATCGCATTCCGACAGGCAATTTCTCTATGAAGCGAGCGGTGTCATTGCTTAACTCTTATCTGAGTGCAAAGCATGGCAACGGCCAGTACGTAGACGGAAGCTACCAAAATATGATCTATCTTGACCATGCCACTCTCGAGCGTCGCGGACTTAATCTTGCCGATGTGCAGCGCGATGCGCGCGATTTCGTGGTGATGATGAGTGGGGTGGCAGATGTAAAGTCGCTTACTGACATAGTAGGAGAGACCACTCCCGAACTGCGCCGGATAGGACGCGGATTAGATCCTAAGAGTGCGGGTGACCTTCGCCTTGAATTTGCACCCGGATGGACTATCAACGACGATGTGCGTCTCCCTGTAGTGACTTGGCAAGTGAGAGAGGGGAGGCCCGCCTCTCCGGCATTCATTATGGGTCCGGGAGTGCCCGTAAAAATCGAAGCAGGGCAAGTGAACGCCACTGCCATTGCGCCGACGATTAGCTCCGTCATGCGCATCCGAAGTCCCAACGGCGCCTCCGACAAGCCCATCATTTTCTGATTAATGCATAATTCATAATTCATAATGCATAATTCATAATTGGGTTTTATTTCTGAAGAAATTTGCAAGTAAGAGTCGTTATGGCAAAGATTATGCATTATGCATTATGAATTATGAATTAAATAAAAAATTATGAATTATGAATTAAATAAAAAATTATGCATTATGCATTATGAATTATGAATTAATTTCACTATCTTTGCGCTTTAAAACTGAATATAAACTTAATTCTCATTAAAAATGGGATTCAGCAACATACTTAAATCAATTTTCGGCGACCAAAGCGAACGCGCTGTGCGTCCGCTCTGGAATCGTCTTCAGAAGGAAATCAACCCGATTTCCGAGCAAATCCGCGACATCTCTAACGATGAACTACGCGATAGAATCAACGTAATCCGCGATGACATTCGTGGTGAGGCTAAGACTTACAAAGACAAGATGGCTGACATTCGTGCTCAGATCGAAACTATGGAATTCGACAAACGCGAACCTTATTGGAAAGAAATCGACAGCTTGAAGGAAGACATGTACAAGATGTATGCCCACAAGCTCGACGAAGCTCTTCCCGAGGTGTTTGCCGTCATTAAAGAGACTGCCCGCAGATTTGCCAACAACGAGACAATCGAAGTTACTGCCGACGAGTTCGACCGTGAACTTGCCGCTAAAGGAAAAGACTTCATCACCATTGATGGCGACAAGGCTATCTACAAGACTTCTTGGATTGCCGGTGGCAATGAAATGAAGTGGGATATGGTGCACTACGACGTGCAGCTGATCGGCGGTATGGTGCTCCACGGTGTGCTCCAAGGCGACAAGACTTCTAATAACATCGCTGAGATGGCTACCGGTGAAGGTAAGACCCTCGTGGCTACTCTCCCGGTTTTCCTCAACGCCCTTACCGGAGAAGGCGTCCACGTAGTGACAGTCAACGACTACTTGGCAAAACGTGACTCCGAGTGGATGGGTCCGCTCTATGAATTCCATGGTCTCTCCGTAGCTTGTATCGACAAGACTGAACCGAACTCTCCCGAACGTCGCGCAGCTTATCGCAGCGACATTACATTCGGCACCAACAATGAGTTTGGTTTCGACTATCTGCGCGACAATATGGCTACCCAATTGACCGACCTCGTGCAGCGCGACGACCATTACTATGCTATCGTCGACGAAACTGACTCTGTCCTTATAGACGACGCCCGTACTCCTCTTATCATCTCAGGTCCGATTCCGAAGGGCGACGACCAGATGTTCAACGAGTTCAGGCCAAACGTAGAGAAAGTGGTCAACGCTCAGCGTAAGCAGGCTCAGGC
>CAMWQY010000190.1 GCA_947176355.1 uncultured Porphyromonadaceae bacterium | reverse complement strand
GGAGCGCGCAGAGAACAAGCGAAACTAAAATTATGGATTATGGATTATGAATTAAGCATTATGAATTGACGAAAGGAGATGGCTGCATATATAAGTAAGGAAGAGAAGTTGATACCGATCGACGACCCGACGGGGCGCTGGTCGGAGCTGACCCTTCTGCCTGAATGGGAGGAGGATATCTATGATGTATATACCGTAAAGAAATACGGCAAGTGGATAATGCTCAAAGCCCTGAAGGAACAGTATCGCGACGATCCTAAGTATAGAGCCATCATCGAAAAGGAGTTTGACGTCCGCTATAATCTGCTGCATCCGAATATTGTAGTGGTGACGGACTTCGAAGAGCTGCCGGGAATCGGAAGGGTAATTGTCACTGATGACGTGTATGGGTATTCTTTGCGTCGGCTTATCGATGAGAAGCGTTTGACCCCCAAGATCATCCAGAGGCTTACCACGCAGCTTCCCGACGTCATGGAGTATATGCAGGAAAACCATATCAAGCATCCTCCGATCACGCCTGAGAATATCATCTTCACGGAGTATAATGAGAATCTGAAACTGATCAATGTGGGGTATGACCACAGGGATAGGCTTGAGCCACAGGATACCAAACAGGATATCATGAATTATGGTCGGCTTATCAATAATGTGCTCGACAATCTTCCGGAACAGTTGCCAAAACTGCGTCGCGTGGCGAAGAGGGCGGCGGATCCGGAAGGACCTATCAATAATGTGCAGGATCTGAAGCTGGCGCTGATAGAAAGGAGCAATAACTCCACGATATGGTTGATGCTTGGATTCATCATAATGATGCTTGGAGTGCTGATTGCGATAACGCTATCGCTTAGATGAACCATTAACTATCAATTGAAATGATTGAGATAAAGGAAATAGAGATGATACCGTCGGAGCTGCGGAAGTTTGTGCAGCTTCAGATCGATATGTATGAGGATAATCCGTATTTTGTGCCGCCATTGGTGAGCGATGATGTGGACACACTGAATCCTAAGAAAAACCCTGCATACGACTTCTGCGATGTGCGCTGCTTTATGGCTTACAAGAACGGAAAGCCGGTAGGGAGGATTGCCGGCATCATCAACAATACACTCAATGAGAAGCATGGCGCAAAGGATATCCGCTTCGGATTCATCGATTTTACTGATGAGATCGAGGTGAGCCGCGGACTTCTTGAGAAAGTCGAGGAGTGGGGCAAGGAACGTGGACTGAAGAGGATAGTAGGTCCGCTCGGATTCACCGACCTTGACTACGAGGGAATGCTCGTAGAGGGCTATGACCAACTGAGCACGATGGCTACCATCTACAACTATTCCTATTATCCGGAGCACATGCACGCGCTTGGCTATGAGAAGGATTCGGACTGGGTGGAATATCTTATGGAGGTGCCCGACGGAATCCCGGAGAAGCACAATAGGATTTCGGAGATAGTGAAGAAGAAGTTCGGTCTGCGAGTGGTGAAATTCACAAGCAAGAAGGAGATAAAGGAGAAGTATGGCAGGGCGCTCTTTGAGCTTATCAATGAAGCATACGAGAAACTTTACCAGTACTCTCCTCTTACGGACAGACAGATAGAGCATTATATAGATGTGTATTTGGGTCTTCTTGATTTAAGCCTTGTGAGCTGCATCGTAGACAGTAATGATAAACTTGTCGGTGTTGGCATCTGCATGCCTTCAATGAGCAAGGCGCTACAGAAGTCGAAGGGGAAGATGTTGCCATTCGGATGGTGGCATTTGCTTAAGGGATTGAAAGGGAAGAATGACCGCGTGGATCTACTGCTGATAGCAGTGAAGCCTGATTATCAGGGAAAGGGAGTGAATGCGCTGCTATTCCAAGACCTGATACCTGCGTTTATACAGCATGGATATAAGTATGTGGAGTCAAATCCGGAGTTGGAGAGCAATGCCAAGGTGCAGAATCAGTGGGATTCTTTCACTAATCGCCAGCATAAGCGGAGGAGGAGTTATTCTAAGGAGATCGAGTAGTAATGCATAATTCATAATGCATAATTGAGCTTTTGATGAAAGAGAGTGCGGAAGATATAAAGCCGTATAATGATGAGGAGGCTAAGGGGAAGCAGGTGGGAGAAATGTTTGATTCTATCGCTCCCTCTTACGACTTTATGAATACTATGATGACGGGGGGACTGCATGTCAGATGGCGCAATAAGGCACTGAAGATGGCAGCTTCCCGAATGGGGGGAAAGAGTCCGAAGATGATATTGGATGTGGCATGCGGGACCGGGGATGTGTCGTTTCGTCTGCATGAGATGTTTCCGAAGGCACACGTCACCGGACTTGACCTTTCAGCAGGAATGCTGAAAATAGCAAAGGAAAAGTTGACGGAGATGGATCCGGAAGATCAGCACCATATCACTTTCCTTGAAGGGGATTGCTTGAAGATGCCCTTTCCGGATGAGACGTTTGATTTGGTGACAGTGGCATACGGGGTCAGGAATTTTGAGCATTTGGAGGAAGGATACCGGGAGATGCGTCGTGTGATGAAGCCGGATGGAGTGATTTGCGTGATAGAGCTTTCGGAACCTGCCAATCCCTTGATCAGAAGCGGATACAGGCTTTATTCGAGAAATGTCATACCTCTTGTAGGAAGGATGGTGTCGAAAGATACCCGGGCTTATTCATATCTGCCGGAGTCGATAGCGGCTTGCCCTCAGAGGGGGGATATGACGGCTATGATGGAACGCGCCGGGTTTCGGGATGCTACTTTCAAGTCGCTTACTTTGGGGGTTATAACGATTTATTTGGCGAGCAAATGAATCGTAGAGTACGAAACATTAAGTACGAAACATTGAGTACGAAACATTGAGTAAGGAGTGCGCTAACTACACTTATGAATAGAAAGGATTTTGAGATAATGGCTCCTGTAGGGAGCCGGGAGTCGCTTGCGGCAGCTTTGCAGGCTGGCGCGGATGCTGTGTATTTTGGTATCGAAGGGCTTAATATGCGTTCTCGGTCGAGTGCGAATTTCACAGCTGATGATATGGATGAGATCGTAAACCGATGCCGGGAAAAGGGAGTCAAGACTTATCTTACTGTCAACACAGTGATCTATGACAATGATATGGATCTTCTGCATAAGATAATAGACCGTGCGTACGCGGCAGGGATTTCTGCCATTATAGCATCGGATATGGCAGCGATACTCTATGCCCGACAGATAGGTCAGGAGGTGCATATCTCTACTCAGGTGAATGTCACCAATATTGAGGCGGTGCGCTTCTATGCGCAGTTTGCAGACGTGATGGTGCTTGCGAGGGAACTCAATCTTGATCAGGTGAAGGCAATACATGAGGCTATCGAGAAGGAGGGTCTGACGGGACCTAACGGACAGCCGATAAGGCTTGAGATGTTCTGCCATGGGGCATTGTGCATGGCAGTGAGCGGGAAGTGCTATCTTTCTCTGCATGAGATGAATTCGGCAGCCAACCGAGGCGCATGCACACAGATTTGCCGCCGGGCTTATACTGTCACAGATAAGGAGACGGGGGATCAGCTTGAAGTTGACAACCAATATATAATGAGTCCGAAGGATTTGAAGACCATTCATTTCCTGAATAAGATGGTGGATGCCGGGGTTAGGGTGTTCAAGATAGAAGGACGCGCACGGGGGCCGGAATATGTGAAAGAGGTAGTGGAATGCTATTCGGAAGCATTAGAGGCCATATGCGCAGGGGAATTCAGTGATGAGAAGCTTCAGGGCTGGGAAGGACGGCTTGCGAAGATATTCAACCGGGGATATTGGAATGGCTATTACTTAGGACAGCGTCTTGGGGAATGGAGCGGGAAGTATGGCAGCAGCAGTACGCGCGTGAAGGAGTATGTGGCTAAGGGAGTCAGGTATTTCGACAAGCTTGGTGTCGGGGAGTTCCAGATGGAAAGCGGAGTGCTGCGACCCGGAGATGAGGTGATAGTGACCGGACCTACTACGGGGGCTCTGATCTTTAAGGTGGAGGAACTGAGACTTACTACGGAGCCTGTAGCGGAGGTGAAGAAGGGGGATCGGTTCTCGCTGCCGGTGCCGGCTAAGATACGGGCATCGGATCGGCTTTATCTTTGGAGGGAGAAGGGGTTGTGAAGTTGTGGGGTTGGGGATTATAAATCTTTTAAACTATATAAAACTTGTAAACCATAAGTGAAGATGGTTGTTGTATTTATAATGATGTATAATTATAAATATAAAAAATTATGAAGAAAATCAATCAGCTCGCAGTAGGCGCAGCCCTTCTGTTTGGTGCAGCCGCACTCTCTTCCTGCTCTGAGGAAAACAACAAAATGATCGGTACATGGACATCTTCTGCTCCTGAAGTTGTGGTTCCGGCTATAGAAGGCGCTACTTCTGCTACAGCTATCACAACGTTCGATTTCAGTGAAGGCACAGAAAAGAGCAATGGTCCGGTTAAATTGACAAAGGATTATACAGTTACAGTTCCCGATTCAGTGGGCAACGCTATGAATTATACAGTAAAGGCATCTGTAGAGGGCAAGTGGACCCGCGAAGAGAAGAGTGATGATGACTACTATCTCTCATTCGATCAGAATACCCTTGATGTGGCAGGCGTAGATGCACCTGACGGACTGGGTGCTGTAACAGCAAACTTCCTTGGTAGCCTTGCACAATACTCTAAGATTGAGGATGTGGATGTGACTCAGGATGGCTCAGTGCTTAGCTTCGAGCTTGAAAGTATGGATGCTAAGGTTTCGTTTACTAAGAAGTAACGTTGGACGTTTTACGTTGGACGTTGGACGTTGGACGTTTTACGTTGGACGTTGGACGTTGGACGTTGGACGTTGGACGTAGACGGCAGAGAGTATAATAAATCGGCTGTGTCTTCTGACACAGCCGATTTATTATACTCGTCAAACATGCCACAGCCGTCGGGATATGGACTGCATAAGTCCATTAAGCATTTTATCAATCTCTTCTAATTCATTAAGTATGGGAGTCATCTCTGGCTCAAGTACATATTCAAGATCTACGCATAACAGCAATTGCGTATGAAGCTCTGCCAAAGATCCTCTTGAAATTGAAAGGAAGTGAAGGAATTCTTTATCAGACCCTCGACGCTGTCCTTCCGCTATATTGGAAGGGACGGATATGGTGGATCTTCTTATTTGATCCGCAAGAGCAAATCTTTCCTCTACTGGAAGTAATCGTAGTATTCTATAGACATCCTTGCAGATAGCCATAGCATGCTGCCAGACCCTCAGATTCTTAAAATCACTGCATTTCATATTTATTGCGTTGGACGTTGGACGTTTTACGTTGGACGTTTTACGTTGGACGTTTTACGTTGGACGTATTCGTAAAACGTAAAACGTAAAACGTCCAACGTAAATCAATACTTAGGTTGGATTTGGTGGAAG
>CAMWQY010000189.1 GCA_947176355.1 uncultured Porphyromonadaceae bacterium | reverse complement strand
CTACGCCATGCGCGATGAGGGCTCCGACCGCGATTTCCAACGTGCTTTCATGCGTCCTACAGGTTGGCGCCCTACTTGGGCTGCCCCTTATACTGTAGATGCCGATCCCTCTCTTGTAGATCGTATCGGTCGCGACGACATGGTGCGTGGCTGCACTATATCTGCAGTTGGTTTCTATGCTCCGCAAGGTCGTCAGGTCCGTCTTGCCCTCGCCGATCCTGACCTTAATGCGAAAATTGAAAGCTTCAGGTTCAATGGACGTCCGGTGACAAACTTTGAGATGGAATCAGGCTGTTTGCAAGGCATGGCTAAGATGCTTGGTCATCGAGCCATGACTGTATGCTGCATCATAGCCGAACGCACTGCCACAAAAGCCAACACCGACTATAAGCCTCGTGTCCGTGAACTCCTCAAGACCGTCCTCGACCGCTTCTAATTGAATTATTTTCTAAAAAATCCCTAAAAAATTTGCATATCCCAAATTTATTGACTAATTTTGCACTCGCTTCAAGGCAGTAGTATCCTGCCTGCTGCTCATGATTGCCTTATGGTGTAATGGTAGCACACCAGATTTTGGTTCTGTTTGTCCAAGTTCGAATCTTGGTAAGGCAACCAATCCCTTAGTCCGGCCTCCCAAATAAAGGAGGCCTTTATTGATAACGAACCGACCCAACATCCAAGATTAAGCCTAATTAGCCTAATAAGACAAATAAGCCTAATTAGCCTAATTAGACCAATATGACCAATTAGACTAATATGACTAATTTGACTAATAAGCCCAATTAGGAAAGACTGAATCTTAAATTGACTGACACCAACATGAAAATGATGAAAATAAAACACATCATAGCCGCTTTGGCTCTCTCTCTTCCGGGCATGATCGCCGCCCGACCGGCTGACCCCCGTCCTCGTATTGTCACTAATCCTGATGGTTCCGAAGTCACTGTCCGTGTCCACGGAAATGAATTCTTCCATTTCATGACTGATGAAAGTTGCTCACGGATTCTTGAGCGCGATGCCCGTGGTTTCATCACAGACGTCGTCCGTGATGGAAAGGCTTTTGCTTACTCTAAGGAAAATATCGAAATGCTTAGGGTAGAATCGGAAGCTAAATTCCCTGCCCTTGAGTCCATGTCTTCTCGCTCTTCGATGAAAAGGATGGCTACTCTCGACAAAGATGGTCGCTCCAACTATCCGACAATCGGAAAAGGCAACCGTTCCCTCGTAGTCCTTGTCGAATTTAGTGATGTCGAATTCACTGTCGAAAATCCAAAGGATTATTTCACTCGTCAGCTCAATGAGCCTGGCTTCTCAGATTATGGTGGCCTTGGTTCTGCAGTTGACTATTATGTTGCTGCTTCTAATGGGCTCTATGCCCCTCAGTTTGATGTCTACGGTCCTGTCAAGGTCAACAAGTCAGCTTCTTATTTTAAGGGAATGGGAAGCTCTGTGATGTCTCTTCTTATCAAGGAGTCTCTGACCTCCCTTCACGATTCCGGAGAGGTTGACTTCTCAGACTATGACCTCGACAATGATGGTGTGATAGATACAGTATTCTTCTATTATGCCGGCTACGGAAGTGCCGATTCTGATACAGAGACTATATGGCCCCATCAGTTTGATTATAGATTTCTTAATCCTTTGGGCATGACGAATAGTCTTAGGTTAGACGGCAAGTACATGGGGCCATACGCTTGCGCCAACGAGCTTAAAGGATGGAATCCCAACACTGGTAAACAGCCTTGGAAAGATGGATCTGAGCCCTGGGTGGATGGTATAGGCGCTTTTGTGCATGAATATGGCCATGTCCTTGGTCTCCCGGATCTTTATGATGTCAACTACACTCCGGGTGTAGAGGTCCTTACTCCGGGAAATTGGTCTGTAATGTGTTCAGGAAGCTACAATTTCAATGGTTGTCGTCCCCCACTGATGTCTGCCTACGAGCAATGGCTTTGCCGTTGGCTTGAATTTACCGATGCTGAAGATGCCTCGCACTATGACTTGGTTTCCCTCGGCAATACGGCTACACCAACTGCTGTCAAGATTGGAATTCCCAAAGATGAGTCCGGCGAAGCCCTGGAGTCTGAATATTTCGTAATAGAGGCGCGCGATGCTTCCGGCTGGGATTCTTGTTTCCCAGAATCGGGTCTCTTGATGTGGCGAATCAATTACAACAAGAATATCTGGGCGAACAATACTGTCAATTCAGAGAAGTCCAGCAACGTAGTGATTCATTATGCCAATGGCGAGAATCATCCCGCTTTCACTAAAGAAAACATTTATCCGGGCAGCCCCTACGAGCTGATTCCTTCAAAGAAATATGATTTTTGGAAGTCTCCGGTCATCACCAAGATTGGATACGATGCAGATTCCAAGACGGCTTCTTTCGATTATAATATGTTGTCAGAAGCCCCGAGCGGTGCTCCGTTGCTGCATGACAACCCATACGCTGATGAAGGTGGTGCCCGCAATTTTACCCTTGTTTGGGATCCTGTGGAAGGTGCCGACTCATATCAGGTCACTATCAAGCGAGTTAGCACAGGCAAAGCTCTTGGTGACTATGATGAGTACAATGTGGGAAACGTTACTTCTCTTAATGTGGTAAGTGTTCCTATATCGTTCTGGAACTATGAGGTTGAAGTATATGTCCGTGCAGTAAAGGAAATCCCTTGCTTGGATGCTTCCAATGTTGTTCGCTTCGTGCCGAAGGATCTTCCGAAAGGTTCTCAAAACGTTGCTGTAGGTGAAGTAGGTGAGGATAATATAGTGATTTCAGGCGGCGTTGGTTGCATTTATGCCCCCGAAGGCTCACAGATCTTCGATATGCAAGGTCATCTTATGTCTTCAGCCGAATCCCTCTCTGCCGGACTTTACATCGTCCGCTATGGATCTCGCACTGTCAAAGTCCTCGTCAAATAGGCGCTCGTCAAATTGGGCGCTTATGCCAGATAAGCGCTCTTCCAATATTAAGGGAGGCTGCATGGCCTCCCTTTATTTTCACTCCTCTCTAAAGCGTCTCTGTCGGTCTTATGTTGTCATGTTTGTCCTAGCTGCAGCCGCTTGCGGTTGCATTCCCTCCTCTGAATCTCTAAAATTAATCCTCTGGCATTTTGCCATTGGATAGGCGAATTTTAGCCGGCTTTTTAGGCTTATTCTCATTCTCGCTTCTTGAGAATAAACAATTTTTGTCATTTTGATAATTGCAGATTGTTTTGAACTTTTAAATATATGTTTTTTAACATATTATTATTTGTTTTTAACTAAAAAAGTCAGCCAAAAATTCTTCTAATTCCAATGTTTTTTTGTATCTTTGCATCATGAAACGTCGGCGAAGAGATTTTCTCCGCTATGTTTATGCGTCTTGATTGCAATTTTGACGCAGATTATTCTGATAAATAATAACAATACAGATAGCATCTACCTGCCATGTTTTTGGTCTTGTAGTAGCTCGAAATTAGTACAACTTTTCGGAACGAAATGAAAAAGAAATTAGTCCTGCTGACCCTTAGCCTCCTAATGGCTATTGGCGTTTATGCCGACATCGTGGTCACAGGTAACGTCACTTTCAAGGACGAACCTGATGAGCCCGCTATCGGCGCGACGGTGATGATTAAGGGAAAACCCCAGTCTGCCGTTCAAGTTGATATCGATGGTAATTTTAAAATTACCGTTCCTAATGCAAAAACGATTATCCAAGTGTCTTACGTCGGTTGCAAGACTGCCGAGGTGAAGGCTTCTGAAAATCCATTAAAGATAGAACTCGCTTCTTCTGCTCAGCAGCTCGGTGAGGTCGTTGTGACCGGTATGGGTACTACCGACCGTCGTATGTTTACCGGTTCTACTACCAAGATTGATGCTGATAAGACCAAGCTTTCAGGTGTCGCAGACGTTTCTCGTTCACTCGATGGCCGTGTTGCAGGTGTCCAGATGCAGAATGTGTCAGGTACTTTCGGTACGGCTCCTAAGATCCGTGTCCGCGGTGCTACATCAATCTATGGTACCAACAAACCTCTTTGGGTGGTAGATGGTGTGATCCTCGAAGATAACGTCGAAATTGACTCCGACGATCTTTCCTCCGGTAATGCCGAGACTCTTATCGCCTCTGCTATCGCCGGTCTCAACGCCGACGACATCGAATCGTTCCAGATCCTTAAAGATGGTTCTGCTACTTCTATCTATGGTGCTCGCGCCATGGCGGGTGTGATCGTCGTCACCACTAAGCAAGGTCGCACCGGACACACAAACATCAACTACACAGGTGAATTCACCTACCGTCTGAAGCCTAACTACCGCAATTTCAACATTGCCAACTCTCAGGAGCAGATGGGTATCTATAAGGAAATGGAAGAGAAGGGCTGGCTTTCTTTCGCTTCTCTCGCCAATTCTTCCAACTCAGGCGTCTACGGTACGATGTATAAGCTCATCAATTCCTACGACCCCGAGACCGGTAAGTTCGGCCTCGCCAACACAGAGGCTGCCAAGAACGACTACCTCCGTCAGGCTGAGTTCCGCAACACTGACTGGTTTGATCTTCTCTTCAACAATAATGTGATGATGAACCACGCTGTCAGCATCTCCGGCGGTACTGACAAGGGCCAGTTCTATACTTCTTTCTCCTATATGGGTGATGAAGGTTGGTACAAGTCTTCTAATGTGTCTCGTTATACTTTCAATGCGAATGCTTCCTACAATCTTTCCCGCACTCTTAAGGTGAAGATCCTTACTTCCGACAGCTATCGCCATCAGAAAGCTCCGGGTACTCTCTCTCAGGAAATCGACGTGGTGTCAGGTGCCGTCAACCGTAACTTTGACATCAACCCGTATTCTTACGCTCTTAATACTGCGCGTACCACCGATCCGGATGCTATCCAGACCCGTAACTACGCTGACTTCAATATCTTCAGGGAACTTGAAAACAACTACATCGATTTGAATGTGACCGACCTCAAGTTCCAGGGTGAATTGACTTGGAAGCCAATCACAGGTCTTACTTTGATGGCTCTCGGTTCTTTCCGCCGCAGCGCTTCTGCTCAGAATCATTATATCATGGATGATTCTAACCAGGCTATGGCTTATCGCGCCGGTGTCAATCCGGAAAACGCTACTATCCGCGCTGTCAATCCTTATCTTTACACTGACCCCGATGATCCTAACTCTCTTCCTGTGTCAGTGCTTCCTAACGGTGGTGTGCTCAAACACACGCAATATGCAATGAATCAGTGGGACTTCCGTGCCACTGCCACTTACAACCGCGACTTCGAGGGTAAGTATAATGTCAACGCCCTCGTCGGTATGGAAGCTTCTAAGATCGACCGTGTTACCGAGTCGTATGATGGATGGGGCATCTGCTTTAAGAATGGCAACATCCCATTCACCGACTGGAAACTCTTCAAGCAGCAGAATGAGGAAAATATGAACTACTACCAGTATGTTCCGACCACTTTCCGCAA
>CAMWQY010000188.1 GCA_947176355.1 uncultured Porphyromonadaceae bacterium | reverse complement strand
AGAAACATCTTTTCAGAGATATCATCTGAAGCTTCATCCAGCCGTCCGTTATCGCGCATGAGTGTCAATGCTGTGCCCTGTTCATACATCAGAGAGTAAGCTGAAATATGCTTAGGAGACATGGCTATTGCTTCTTGGAGATCTCTTATCCACATTTCTACTGTCTGACAGGGGAGGCCAAACATAAGGTCGATGGAAATATTTTCAAAGTGACGTCGTGCACATTTATATGCTTGTCTTGCTGTGGCAGCATCGTGTCTCCGACCCAATGCTTTTAGCACACCATCATCGAAACTCTGAACACCGATACTGAGACGGTTGACACCGGCTCTTTTCCAGACCACAAGTTTTTCCTCACAAACATCGTCCGGATTTACCTCTATAGTGAACTCTTCCACTTCGGCTAAATAAGGATGAAGGAGATCGCAGAGTCTTAAAAATTCATCCGATGGCATAAGAGAAGGCGTGCCGCCTCCGATATACACAGTACGGAGTGGGCACGCCAATTCTTTTATTCTTTCGTTAAATTCGGAGCATAGAGCATCCACATAACTATGCCAATCGGCAATTCTATCTCCTGCGCTGAAGAAATCGCAGTAAATACATTTTTTGCGACAATAGGCAATATGGATGTAGAGTCCTCCCATTTCGGGAGCAACCTCCACACAGTCACTACCTTCTGCTCTTCTATACATGTATTGAATTAAAGAGCAAGAAGCTCAATGATTTTGTCGCGAGCAGCTGATAGCCCTTCGACGTCTTTACCACCTGCCTGTGCGAAGAACGGCTGACCACCGCCCCCGCCTTTGATGAGTTTGGCAGCTTCACGCACAATCTGGCCGGCATTTGCACCGTTTTTCACCAAATCGTCGCTCAACATAACGGTAAGAAGCGGTTTTTTATCGGGCGACATTGTAGCTCCAACGAAGACTGTATGCTCCGGACTCTTCTTTCTTATTGTAAAGGCAACATTCTTAACGACATCAGGAACATTGACACCAACTAACTCAACAACTTTGACACCATTTGTATCTTTAGCCTTATCAAGGAGTTCTGATGCCAAATTGTTGATACGTTCTGCCATAGCTTCCTCCACTTGCTTGCGAAGCTCTCCATTTTCTTTTACAGCTTTTTCTACAGCAGTACGGATATTACCATTAGTACCAAGGAGGTTGGAAAGACCGACCACAAGATCCTGGAAATTATCGATGATACTCTCTACCCCTGCTCCACTGACAGCCTCAATACGACGGATTCCAGCTGCAATACTGCTTTCAGATACGATTCGCACCATACCAATATTACCAGTGTTAGCAACGTGAGTACCACCACAAAGTTCGACAGAATCGCCAAATTTCACAACACGGACCTTATCGCCATATTTCTCACCAAAGAGTGCCATTGCCCCAAGAGACTTAGCCTCAGCAATAGGCATATCTCTATGCTCATCAAGGGGCATAGCCTTACGAATACGGGCATTTACAAGGTGTTCCACTTTACGCAGTTCCTCTGGAGTGACTTTCTGGAAGTGTGAGAAGTCGAAACGAAGGGATTCAGGAGATACGTAAGAACCTTTCTGCTCTACATGTGTACCAAGCACTTCGCGAAGTGCCTCATGCAGAAGGTGAGTTGCCGAGTGGTTGGCAGAAATAGCTGCTCTTGCATCAGTATCAATGACGGCTTTGAAAGTATCTGCAGGATTTTCAGGCAACTTATATGAGAGATGCACGCTTACATTATTTTCTCGCTTGGTATCGAAGATTTCAATTTCCTCTCCATTAGAATCGATAAGCTTTCCCTTATCGCCAACCTGACCACCCATTTCACCATAGAACGGAGTCTCGTCGAGGATGATCTGGAAGAACTCTTTTCCTTTCTGCTTCACCTTACGGTAACGAAGTATACGGCTTTCATTTTCAGTGACATCATAACCGACAAACTTCTGTTCGCCATCTTTAAGAATAACCCAGTCTCCGGTCTCAATAGCAGCAGCATTACGAGCACGTTCTTTCTGACGGTTCATCTCTTCCTGATAACCTTTCTCATCAAGAGTCATGCCCTGTTCACGCAAAATAAGTTCAGTTAGATCAAGAGGGAAACCGTAGGTATCATAGAGAGTAAATGCATCCTTACCGCTGATTTCAGTCTTACCTTCCTTTTTGGCAGCAGCCACAAGATTGTCGAGAAGACCGATACCTTTATCGAGAGTACGCAAGAATGACTCCTCCTCTTCTTTTATCACTTTCTTGATAAGGTCTTTCTGAGCTACGAGTTCAGGATAGGCCTCACCCATCTGCTCTACCATCACATCTACGAGCTGATAGATGAATGGATTTTTTTGATCAAGGAAAGTATAAGCATATCGCACGGCACGACGCAGAATTCTACGGATCACATAGCCGGCTTTTGCATTGCTCGGGAGTTGGGAGTCAGCAATGGAGAAAGCAATCGTACGGCAGTGGTCTGAGCATACGCGCATAGCTACATCCACCATCTTATCCTTTCCGTATTCCTTACCTGAAATCTCACTTATCTTAGCAATGTAGGGAGTGAAAACATCGGTGTCATAATTCGACTTCTTACCCTGAAGAGCCATGCATAGGCGCTCGAATCCCATACCGGTATCGATCACCTTGGCAGGGAGTGGCTCAAGATGGCCGTCTGCCTTACGTTCATACTGCATGAAGACAAGATTCCAAATCTCTATCACCTGGGGATTATCCTTATTTACAAGTGAAGCACCATCAACCTCTGCCCTTTCTTCGTCGCTACGAAGGTCGATATGGATCTCAGAGCAAGGTCCACAGGGACCTGTATCACCCATTTCCCAGAAATTATCGTGTCTGTTGCCATTGATGATATGGCTTTTCGGAAGATGCGCCTCCCAATATGAAGCTGCCTCATTGTCACGTTCGAGACCTTCGGGTGCATAACCTTCGAAAACCGTAGCATAAAGGCGGTTAGGATCAAGTTTCAGGACATCTACAAGGTATTCCCAAGCCCAGTCGATAGCTTCTTTCTTGAAGTAGTCGCCAAACGACCAGTTACCAAGCATTTCAAACATGGTATGGTGGTAGGTGTCATGACCGACCTCTTCAAGGTCGTTGTGCTTACCGCTCACTCTTAGACACTTCTGAGAGTCAGCCACACGAGTGTATTTAGCCGGACGGCTACCGAGAATGATATCCTTGAATTGGTTCATTCCGGCATTAGTGAACATAAGTGTAGGGTCATCTTTAATGACCATCGGAGCAGAAGGCACTATATGGTGACCTTTGCTTTCAAAAAATCGCTTGAACGATTCTCTGATTTCCTTTGAAGTAGGCATTTGTTATTCTTATTATTATCTTTTAAAGTGCAAAATTACTCATTTTTTCTGAATATTGCAAATTAAAAAATCGCATTCTAAGACACGGCTCTTTCATTTTGAAATTCTCTTCTGTTGGAAGCAGCGGTATCGTCGGAAACACTATTTGCTCTGAAAACTTGATTTAATCAGATACTTTTTTCCGTTTTTTACATATATGCCTTTTGTCTGTGGAGTGCTACATCTTATTCCTTGCAGGTTATAAACTTCATTGCTTTCGTTGGCATCCAAGTCTATTATTTCTGTGAATCCAGTATCGTCATATTCTACGGCTGTCAATGTAAGCTCCCCTATAACTCCATCTCCCCACTCTTGATCGTCGGCAAAGAACGTCAGAACATAATAATCGTCTTTGGCAATATTAAATGTTAGGGTTTGCACCTCGATGCCACTAAAAGCCAGATTAGCACGATTACCTACATTCACCGATGGTTTGAACTTTTGAGACGTAATCTTATCTCCCGACCGACTTTCTATGATAACATCAATCGGGGAATTATGTTGCGGACGATTCCAATTACAAATTTTATATGTAAGCGTATACCGTCCAGGGAAAAGTCGCAACGATGCCACAGAGTTTTCCGGTGCGTACTGTGCATAACCTGCACGAGTAGCCCCCGTCATATTGCGGAAATACAGTCCCCAATCGAAATCGTGCGGATTGCCCGTAAAATGGAATACACGAGCGCCTTGAGACAGCCCTTCAAGATAGCCTGTTCGCAAGTCGCTGCCGTCGTAAGTAGTCCATCCTGCCGGCAGGCATCCCTCCATACCCTTGAAATCATCATGAAAGCAATAGGCTCCTAATGGCGCATTGAGATTAAGGTTCACCGACGACACGCCGGTCTCGCCATCGTTGTCAGTAGCAACTACCTTGATCGAATGCATCCCGGCTTGTGGTGAAGTCAAGATGCACTCGTATGGCTCGCTTGAGCATGAACCTACCATTGTATTGCCATCGAAGAAGTCAACTCTTACGATGCTTCCGTTGCTGTCTTCAGCTTTGGCCGATAATATCATATCGGGGAAAGTGACATTTGAAGCTGGAGCAAAAACTGTATGCGTCGTGTATGGATTAGGGCTTGTCACTGTCACTTTCGGAGCCGTTTCTTCGGGATATTCATTGTCGAGAGAGTATCGGCTACAGAAATTCCAAATCTCTTCTATCGACTTAAATCCTGTATTCCAGATAGCGTGCTTCATACCTTCAATCTCGAGATAGCGCACCTCTACCCCATCTTTTCCGCCGTCCCATACGTAAAGATTTACATTGGATGCGTTGCGATACATCTTTGTAGTTTTGGCTTTAGTGTTGCAATTGTTGCGTTTAATCCATTTATTTAGCTCAGTTTGCAGACTGCCGACAGTCACTACATCATCATCCTTTCCATGAATATGCAGAATAGGAACAGGGCGTGAACTCTCTGCCTTACCACCCCAGAAGTGATATCCGCTCATCGGTGCATAAGCAGCAAATGTGTTGGCATCCTTCATCATGGCATAATAAGTGAACATTCCGCCCATTGACCACCCCGTCAGATATACACGATTGCGGTCAATTTTATACTTTCTATACATCTCATCTATAAGCGCATGCATAAAATTCAGGTCTTTGTTGCCTCCGATATCCCAAGTACGGTCCAAACCGTTTGGAAATACAGTAACAAACTTTGCTGTGTCAGCCACACTCTCCACTTTCATCTGTCCTTTATGATAGGATCCATGTCCACTATTTCCGTGGAGCGCTATTATCAGCGGACGATTTTCGCCAAGACTCTGTGGCACATATTCCAGATATTGACGCACAGTGCCGTCGACTTTAATGGTCTTGTAATCTTGAGCCTGCACGAAAGATACCGCACAAAGGCACAACATAAAAATCAGTTTCTTCATATTACTTCATTTAAGTTTCAATTACTCGACTGAGTGATTGTTAGATGATAGGTTATAATATAATTAAGCTCAAATTTTGAATGTGTAAAGTTGAATATCAGAACTTAATATGCAAAATTACTAAAATAATTGCTTAAATACAAGTAGCGAAAAATTTTTCTTATATCGAAAAATTTTTCGCTACTTGAAAATTAGTGTGTTATGAA
>CAMWQY010000187.1 GCA_947176355.1 uncultured Porphyromonadaceae bacterium | reverse complement strand
GTGTACGATTACGGACAGAACGGTGTGGAACTGAAAAATAATATCAAACGCTATTGGTGGGAGGCTATGACGATGCTCCACGACAACATCGTCGGCATCGACTCTGCCATATTCATGCACCCGACTATCTGGAAAGCTTCAGGACATGTTGACGCATTCAACGATCCTCTAATTGACAACCGCGACTCAAAGAAGCGCTATCGTGCCGATGTGCTTATTGAAGATGAAATCGCAAAGATCGACGACAAAATTAATAAGGAAGTCGCAAAAGCCGCTAAACGTTTCGGCGATGCTTTTGACGAGGCTCAGTTCCGTGCTACAAATGCCCGCGTTCTCGAGCACCGGAAGAAGCGCGACGAACTGCATCAGCGTTTCTCTGACGCAATGAATGCCAACGACCTCAACGAGCTCAAGCAGATTATCCTCGACTATGAGATTGTAGACCCAATCAGCGGCACGAAGAACTGGACCGACGTCCGCCAATTCAACCTGATGTTCAAGACAGAAATGGGCTCTACTGCCGATGGCGCTATGGACGTTTATCTCCGTCCTGAGACCGCACAGGGTATCTTCGTCAACTATCTCAACGTGCAGAAGACCGGACGCATGCGCATACCTTTTGGTATCGCTCAGATCGGCAAGGCATTCCGCAATGAGATCGTAGCGCGTCAGTTCATCTTCCGTATGCGCGAGTTCGAGCAGATGGAGATGCAATTCTTTGTTCGTCCCGGTGAGGAGATGAAATGGTTCGACTATTGGCGTGCTACTCGACTCAAATGGCATAAGGCTCTTGGCCTTGGCGACGCAAAATATCGCTACCATGACCATGAGAAACTTGCCCACTATGCCAATGCTGCCACCGACATCGAGTTTGAGATGCCATTCGGTTTCAAAGAAGTGGAAGGTATCCATTCACGCACCAACTTCGACCTCTCCCAGCATGAGAAATTCTCAGGCAAGAAGATACAATATTTTGATCCCGAGCTCAACCAGAGCTATGTGCCATACGTCATTGAGACTTCAATCGGTGTCGACCGCATGTTCCTCAGCGTATTCTGCAGCTGCTATGAAGATCAAGACCTTGGCAATGGGGATCGTCGCGTAGTGCTTCATTTCCCGGCAGCTCTTGCTCCTGTGAAATGCGCTGTCCTTCCTCTCGTCAAGAAAGATGGTCTTCCCGAGAAGGCACGTGAGATCCAACACAAACTTCGTTTCGACTTCACTTGCCAGGTAGATGAGAAAGACTCAATCGGAAAGCGTTATCGCCGCCAAGATGCAATCGGAACTCCTTATTGTATCACTGTCGACCATCAGACTCTCGAGGACAACACCGTTACACTCCGTCATCGCGACACTATGGAGCAGGAACGCGTCAACGTCGACGACCTCGAAAAGATTCTCGCAGAGAAAGTTTCCCTCAATTCCCTCCTCAAGAAACTCCTCTAATCTAAAATATTGCCCATAAGCCCATCAGGGCTTATGGGGTAAATAAAGCCGATTAGTCTAATTAGACCTATTAGACTAATTAGACCAATTAGACTAAATAAAATAATATGAATAAAATACTCACCAAAATAGCCATAGCCCTCATCGCGATCTTCGCCATGTCGACTCTCCAGAGCTGCAACTACAACTCTCTCGTAGAGAAAGAGCAGACCGTCGACCAAGCATGGGCGCAGGTGGAAAACCAGTATCAGCGTCGCGCCGACCTAATCCCCAACCTTGTCAACACAGTGAAGGGATATTCCGAGCATGAAAGTGAGACCTTCATCAAAGTCACTCAAGCCAGAAGCGGTCTGACCGAAGCTTATAATGCTGCAGAAGCCGTTGAGAATCCCCAACAGAATATCCAAGCCTATCAGGAAGCTCAGAGTAAGCTGAAAGGTGCTCTCGACATTTATGTCAATGCCGTGAAAGAAGCTTATCCCGACCTGAAGGCAAACCAGAACTTCATCGACCTCCAGACGCAACTCGAAGGAACGGAAAATCGTATCGCCACCGAGCGCGAACGTTATACTCAAGCGGTTAAGGATTACAATACTTCCATTAAGAAATTTCCTACTACCATCTATGCCGGTTGGTTTGGATTCAAGGAGAAAGAGCAATTTAAAGCTGAGGCTGGTGCCAACAAGGCTCCTAAGGTAGAATTCTGATAAATCAACAAAATCTAAATGAAGATAATAAAATATATTCCTTGTGCGGTGGCAGCGCTTCTTCTCGCCCCTTGCCTGACTTCATGTCTCAATGACAATGACAATACTACTGACTATAAAGATTGGATCAATCTCAACGAGACATATTTGATAAGGATGCAAGACACCGTCTCCAACGGCAAGAAAGTATTTGAAAAGATTACTCCTGTTTGGGCTCCAAGTGTATATATCCTTGCTCAATGGCACAACGATCGATCTTTGACCGAGGGAAACCTTGTCCCTATGGATAATTCTACTTGCCAAGTAGTGTATGATGCCTACTACGTAAATGGAAATCGTCTTGACGCAAGTTTTCTACATTACTCCGACAGTATATATACTTGCAAGCCAAGCGATAATATTGTTGGCTTTTGGGCTATGCTTACCAAAATGCACGTTGGTGACTCTGTCACATGCGTTATTCCGATGAATGCTGCTTACGGTGATTCCCGCAGCTCATCTGTAGTCCCATACTCTACATTAATTTACCACTTGAAACTAAAGGGTATCACGGCATACGAAGTTTCCGGTAAATAATCTGTAATAATAGATTTTAAACATGAATAAGTATTTAGCCACGGCTTTTGCTGTGTCTGTGATCGCCCTCTCATTTTCTCAGATGAGGGGCGATGATGCTTCTGTAGCCTTCAATTCTTTTAAGCTTTCTCCGGAAGTCAGACTGCAGCTCCCAATAGTCCCCAACGACTCAGTCCTTGCAAAAAAGAACTCCTTTTCAAATGAGAAACTTCTCCAGACCGTAAATCGCAAACTCGACAAGCACAATGCCGACTGGATTGAAGTGAAAACTGACACTTCCAATTCTGTGAAGTTCCGGAAATCAGAGGATGGATTGGTATTGCGTACGCTTGCCACGCGTATGCGTCCTGATCGTTTCCTGAAAGGTTCTATTCGTTTGAAGTCTAATGTCATGGCGGAGCTTTCTGATGCCTACGGAAGCCTATTGACTGTCAATCAAGCGGATTCGGCTCCATCCTGGGATCATGCCAATATTTGCCTTGAGCCCTCGGAAACAGCTGATTTCTACATATCTTTCATTTCCTCTGCTGACGATCCTGCTGACCCTTCTATCCAACTCGAATTCGAACCTGACAAGGGATATGAAGGTGTCAATCTGGCTATGGGACCATCCGTCACAACCCGTTTCCGTGTCGACGAGTCTGCTCTCGGCACTCGTGTGAGAAGTGCATCTATTTCTCCCGATGGAAAATATATGATCCTTTCATATTCTACTATCTATGGTCAGGATAATCGTCGTTCTTGGTCAGAACTTCGCGAAGTGGCTACCGGCAAGACCTTAAACGCCACTCTTCCGAGAGGGGCTTTCTGGCTGCACAAAGGTAGTACGCTTTGTTATACTGTCGCTACCAATGATACGTATTCTCTCTACTCAATGGATGCTGCTACTCAGCAGCAGACCCTTATGGCTTCTGAGCTCCCCGAAAATAGCTTTTCAATCAGTCCTGACGCTTCATTCCTCATCATATATAAGCTTGTGAAGGGACCAAAAGACAATGGTCCTGTCAACCGTCTGCGCGATCCTGACGACCGCCTTGCAGGACACAGAAATCGCTATTATCTTGAGAAATATGACCTAAAGACCGGCATTCGGCAACCACTTACATACGCCGGAAATTCTACGACTGTATTCGAGATTTCTCCTGACTCAAAGAAACTCGTCTATGGCAGTCAGAATGAAGATATGACTCAATTCCCATTCTATTTCCAGGATGTAATTGAGCTGGATCTTACCACAATGGCTACAGATACTCTTGTTAAGGCTGACCCATACGTCAAGTCATGTGTCTATTCACCCGATGGCAAACAGCTTTTCTTCACCGGTAGTCCTGATGCTTTTGGAAAAATCGGAAACAATAACGGTGGACACAAGTACAATAATGATTATGACGTACAAGGCTTCATAATGACGATTGCTGACAAGTCTGTTCGTCCCATGACCAAAGACTTTGATCCGTCGATTGAAGATGATCCGGTTTGGAATCGTGCCGATGGGCAGGTGTATTTCCGTGCTACTGAAGGTTTCACACTGAATGTGTATAAGATGGATCCAAAGTCAGGACATATCAGCAAGATAAATTTCGGAATGCCTTATATTTCCACATTCTCTATCGGTGATGATGAGACTAAGTGGATGTCTGCTGTAGGATCTGATTATCATTATTCGGGTCGTTGCGAACTTATGGATCTGAAGTCCGGCAAGACTCGCTTGGTAGATGATCCATATTCACGTGATTATCCCGATTTGCAGGTAGGTGATGCTTCTTCTTGGTCTTACAAGGCTTCTGATGGCACTGTCATTGACTGTATGCAGGTGCTTCCCCCCGACTTCGATCCTGATAAGAAATACCCTTTGATTGTGTACTACTATGGAGGTTGTTCCCCTTGCCAGCGTTATCTAAGCGTTTATGATCCGCAGATATTTGCTTCAAGAGGATATGTGGCTCTCGTCATTAATCCATCCGGTGCCTACGGTTACGGACAGGAGTTCTCTGCCCGCCATGCCAATGCATGGGGTGATTACACTGCTGATGACATCATCGAGGGCGTGAAGGAATATTGCCGTACACATGACTTTGTCAACGACAAGAAGATTGGCTGTCTTGGCGCAAGTTATGGTGGTTTTATGACCCAATATCTTCAGACTAAGACTGATATGTTTGCTGCGGCTGCATCTCATGCCGGCATCTCTAATGTCACTTCTTATTGGGGCGAAGGTAACTGGGGGTATTCCTACAATGCCACTGCTGCCCCGGAATCCTATCCTTGGAACAATCCGGAGCTTTTTACTCAACATGGTTCTCTCTTTAACGCCGACAAGATTCATACACCGCTCTTGTTGCTCCATGGAAAGGCTGATACTAACGTGCCTATTGGTGAGAGTATCCAACTCTTCAATGCATTGCGCATTTTAGGCAGAGATGTAGAATTTGTCACAGTAGAAGGAGAAAACCATATCATCTCAAACCACGACAAGCGTCTTCCTTGGCATGCCACCATTATGGCATGGTTTGCCAAGCATCTTCAGGATGACCCCACCTGGTGGGATTACCTCTACGGCGAATAATTTAGATTATGTCTATGAACATCAAGATATATTCCATTCTTTTATCATTGTTTTTAACCTTATCGGTATCCGCCACAAACCCCAAGCGTGAATTTCGTGGCGCGTGGCTTCATATCATTGGTCAGACCCAATATATGAATACTCAGCAGAAGGGGAGTGCTCAGCTTAAGGCTTATATCG
>CAMWQY010000186.1 GCA_947176355.1 uncultured Porphyromonadaceae bacterium | reverse complement strand
AGTGGTTTTTCAATCTTTACGAAGGTGGAGAGTGGCCAATAGAACGTCTCCGGATTATCCGGCTGAGCGGGAGAATACTTCGTATAAGGTTTCAGATGCTTTGCAAGTTCAGGAAGCTTCTCGGCGATTCCTTCACGAACACACTTCGCCACTTGAGTAGCTCCGTATGTATTAAAATGAGTATTGTCGGCAAGTTCCTTTTCCTGGCCCTTGAACGTTCCTGCCGGATAATGTACGAGAGCTTTCTTGCTACCCTCTGCTCCGAGAGTCTCATAGAGTGTAATCGTCATCTCTGTAATATCGATCACCGGAACGTTTTCTCGAGCCGCCACTTCTTTCATTGCTTTAGGATAATCACCATGGGTATTCTTATTCTTTCCGTTTTCGAAACTCCGACGAGCAGTTGGAGTCAAGAACACAACATTAAGACCTTTCTGACGTGCGCGGTCAACGAATATCTTTAGGTTGTGTGCATAATTGTAGTATGCACCTGATCCCGGACCCTTGTCCTTTTCGTCGTTATGGCCGAACTCGACGAATACATAATCACCGGGTTTTGCCATGGAGAGCACCTTGTCATATCTCTTGCTTGCGAAGAAAGAGGATGTACGTTGTCCGCTTTCTGCTTGGTTCGAGACTGCGATGTTGGTATCAAAGTATGCGGGGATAATCTGACCCCAACTTGCCCATGGCTCTTCAGCTTGATCTACTACAGTGCTGTCGCCGCAATAGAAAAGAGTGGTAACATTGTCTGAGTCATCAACAGGACGGATAGTGACGCTTTCTACAGCGGGAGCATCGCCGGTGAATTCGAGTGTCAGCTTGTCATCCCAATTGCAAACGCCAAATTCACGAGGATTAAGTCTAACAGTGTCTTTAAGGTTGATACCGGGAGAACGTTTGTTGACAATAAATGAGTATTCTTCAAATTTGTTTTTGGGAAGAGACACTGCATCAAGCATCAAACGTCGGTTTTCAGCCCTCACTACAGTGTGAGATTTCCTTTTTTTATCTCCGAGCTTAACAGTCACCATATAGTTGCCGTCAGGCACATTCACTGAAAAGAAATATGGCTCCGTTCCTTTGGCAGATGGCTTGCTGTTGAAATCATAACCATATCCGTCAAATTCATTGAATGTCGGGATGCTTCCATTCATCATAAAGGTCTTTGGATAGACAGGAAGAAGATACTCTTGAAGAGTGCAGTCAGTGCCTCGGAGACCTTCAGCGATACTCGCAGCATTAAGTCGGGCACCTTTTTTAGAAGTGTGAGTATGGTCTTTCTTATAATACGGAGGAGTACCGCTTTCTCCTAACTCTTGGAATTTCTTGCCTGAGATGGCATTGAGATCGATATAATATGCTCCAGCCTCGCGTGCTGCATCCTTTGCCCATTTGCCATAACTATTAGCATTACTCTCGATCTTTCCGTCTTTCCACTTGTTGCGCGGGGTATGGCTTAGAACGATTGGAATCGCACCTTTCTCCTTAGCATCCATGATAAATTTGCGGATATACCATCCGTAAGTGTATACGACCTGGTTGATTCCGGTCTTCTCCATCTTGAAGACCTTACTTTCAGGACCGGAACCGTGTAGTTCGCCACGAGCCTTGCCTGTGTTGATATCGCCACCGTCGTTGTGTCCAAATTGCATGATGACGTAGTCACCCGGCTGGAGAGCATTATATACCTTGTCCCATCTTCCTTCATCGAGGAATGTGCGGGCACTGCGTCCTGCCATAGCATGGTTTTCCACAGTTATCTTCTCCGGGTCAAAGAGCTCGGCAATTACGCTTCCCCAGCCCCACATGCTATCATCATCTTTGTCTTCATTCTTCACAGTGCTGTCTCCGATGGTGAAGAGAACCGGTTTTCCGGGTTGGCGGGTCTTTCCAGTGATTGTGTCAACAGGGAAGGGGAGGAGATAGTCTTTAAGTTCAACTCCTTCAAGGGCAGCAATACCTTCAGCGGCAGACTGTGCATTGACTTTAGCACCGAATGCTGAAGTATGGATTCTGTCGAGATAGAACATTGTCTTCACCTTCTCCTTGCCGAATTTTTCGAATTTCGTAGCAGTAATGTCGTTGAGGTCAACGAAAGGAACGCCTTCAGCCTCTGCAACTTGCTTTGCCCATAGGCCGAATGTCTTATTTACTCGGGTTACTATAGTGCTATCTTTGTCATCAAATGCCAAGCGAGGAGTTAGGGAGAACAAAATTGGATGAGCTCCCTTTTCCTTTACCTCACGAACATAACGACGCATATATTCTCCGTATGAGTAGACGGTATCGCGAACACCAGTTTCCTTTATCACTACGGGCAATACTTCATCGCCGATTCCTTTTATAGTAGCTCGGGCACGTCCGCTGTCGAATGGACCATTGTCGTTATGTCCGAGCTCGATTATCACCCAGTCGCCCGGTCGGACACCTTCAAGTACGTCTTTCCAGAGAACATTGTAGAATGTTCGACTGCTCATGCCGCCAAGGGCGTGGTTCTCGACCGTTATCTTGCTCTTGTCAAAAAAGTCAGGGGCATAATATCCCCATCCCCACTGGCCGTTGTCACCATTTCCGAGTGTTCCGGTTCTCATGGTGGAGTTTCCCACAAGGAAAAGCACAGGGTTGTTTCCTATTCTTGAACTACCCGACACCGGACGTGCAGTTCTTGCCTTGTTGATGCTGTCAGGGGTGTTGTCTACCACCTGATTGACATCCGGCATCGATTGCGGCTTATTGTCTTGCACCGACCCAACGGCCAACGCTGCACAAGCCAATCCCGCTACCGAGAAAAATTGCTTTAAATGTTTCATTATTTTTTGTTATTAGGTTTTTCTTAAATTTCTACGTTCTCGCAATTAAACATCACGATTTTTTCTACTCCAGGCTCTGTGGGAGCATGTATGTCTATAATTTTTGAATCTCTTACGTCGTCGAGTACTACAGCCGGACGGAATTCCGGACGGTCGTAGGTGAATGTAAGGTTGTCGGCATTAAGCCCTACCACATGGCGAGCGTATAGTCCGTATGCCGGAGTCTCTCCTGCGAATTTAGGTTCGGGATAGTTGGTCTCTTGTTCGCGATAATCCTTGTTTACAAGTTCTTTCGCTCCACCACCTCTGAACTGTAGGCGGATATTATTGAGCCAGATATTTCTTACAGGTTCGTCAGGCATACCAGTAACAATGATTGAACAGAGTGAATCACAGTCATCTGCAACTATATTGGAAATTTGTATGTCACGGGCTGAGGATTTTCTGGTCACTTCCTTTGGTCCTCTGTTGCGGCATCCTGTAGTAATATATATAGGGTAGTGGTGAACATGGCTCATCGTTATATTGGATACGGTTATATTCTCCATTATGCCCTGATCTACTTCTTCAAAAGCCAAGCCGCTTGAATAATTAAAAGTGCAGTTTGAGAGAGAAATGTTGCGGTAGCCTCCGTTTGACTCTGTTCCAAGTTTAAATCGGCCACACACCCAGTTAACTTTCTCCGGTATATAACTTCCGTCGAGCAATGATCCGCATTTGTAGCCGGTCACGTTGCAGTTGGTGACGGCAATATGCTCGCACAGTACAGGCTTCTTGAGCGCGTATGAGCTTTTTAATACTATAGCGTCGTCATGAGGTGTATTCACCTTGCAATTAGTGACTGTCATGTATTTACAGCAGTCGATGTCTATTCCGTCGCGGTTGGTATCAATAGTGAGATTGTCAAGTGTCGAGATGTCGCATCCTGTCATGATGACAGCGAAGTGTCCTCCTCTATATACTGTGAAATCTCTCAAAGTTACCCTCCTACATTGCTTAAGTGCGATAGCCTTGTCACCAGTGCCTATGGAACCACCCTGAAGATTGCCCGCTCTTTCTGTGTCTTTTCTGGTAAGTCCTTCGCCATCGATCATACCAAACCCCGAAATACTAATATTTTCCTGACTTTCTGCCCAGATTAGGGAATTATGAAAGAATGTGTGCCCTCCGTCTTGATACTGAGGAAAATCACCCCATTCCTCGCTGTCATCGTAAGCCTTCATTTCAGCCGGGGCTGCCAAGATTACACACCCTGGAGAAAGATGCAACTCAATGTTTGATTTAAGGCGGATGCTTCCGCTCAAGAAAGTTCCGGCTGGAAGAAACACTTGTCCCCCTCCGTCGGCTACTGCCGCCTCGATGGCAGCGTTTATTGCAGGGGAGTCGAGGGTCTTTCCATCCCCTTTAGCTCCGAAGTCTGTAACGTTGAAAACTCCTCCGGCATACGAAAAAATAGCGGAAGAAAGGAAGGCAGCAACCAGCAATTGTCTCATGGTCTATGTCAGGTTTAGTTATTAGAATGCAAATTTAAGCATTTTTTCCCAAACCATCAATCTTTTTCATTAAATTCACTGTCTTATTCTGCAGGTTTTATTCTTTTTCTGATGGCTGATATGAATCCTTCAATATCAACAGGATTGAAATATACAGGAAAGACACTCTTAATCCATGCACGGTTGAAAGTAATCAATACTCCCTCTGAAGGATATAATTCATCACCTCTGATGTTGAGTACAATCGGGAATGTAGCGTATTTCTTTTCGACATCCGTAATAGTTGCCGGTTCTATAGTTTTGATTTCATTTATAGGATAACTTACTTCCTTTTTTCCTTTGAATTTACATTTCAATTGGCCATCGGAGCTGATCTCCAGATAACTCCCTTTTGCCAATCTTCTTACGGATAACATACCAATAATGGACGTAACAAGGATTACGAAGACATAGATACAGGTAAACCATAAGCTTAATCTAATATTAACGGCATTCCATGAAATATAACTCAGGACAGCCACCATAATAATTGTGAAGACTATAATGGTTAAGGCATTGTTTTTCATGGTCTTCTTCGAAAACGCGCACTCAAACCGCAGATTCTCTTTTTCCATATTCCAAATATCTACTTAAATAGAGTTGTTACCAATTATCCATTCTCAATAAACAATTCTTTCAGAAAGTACAAGGAAGAGTGAGCAATTGGTAATAGAGAGTTCGAGCCATGCGCTGATGGCCAGAATTATTAGGATGAAGCCTATCTGTCTCAGCATTATTGAAATACTGTGCGTGTCCGTCATGAAGCGGATACAGACCACAAAGCGAATTGAGGTCTATCACCGGTACTGACCAGATCTTTCCTGCCTCGATTACGGATTCAACATACGCGTCAAGATACTCGCCACATCGGTTTGCATAATCTTCCGGAACCTGCCAGTTCTTCTCATTTGCATAGAAACCGCTCCTGTGGATAGGAGTAAGCAATACAATCTGTTTAGTAGGATAAGTCCTTTTCAGTGAGTCAAGGGCTATATTGATGCGGCCGCGGTAAGTATCAGGATCCATACAGAGAGTGCGACGCATACGGGCTTCAGGTCGTTTCTCATATCGATGTCCGTAGACCACTTCCTCCATTTTTTCGTCATACCATCTTCCAAGAGGCACGGCATTATTGTAATCGTTTGTGCCCA
>CAMWQY010000185.1 GCA_947176355.1 uncultured Porphyromonadaceae bacterium | reverse complement strand
AATGGTTTGATAGAGTTAAGAAAGGTCTCGAAGGTCAAAGTTTCGAAATTACGGGTGAAATGAAATATGACGGCACTTCTATTTCTTTGACCTACGAAGGAGGACGCCTTGTAAGGGCTGTAACGCGTGGCGATGGCTCACAAGGCGACGATGTGACTGCCAATGTCAAGACAATCCGGAGTATTCCCCTTGTTCTTCAGCCTGGTGATTGGCCCGATAAATTTGAGATCCGTGGTGAAATTCTTATGCCATGGAAAGTCTTTGATGAGCTAAATAAAGAACGCGAATACAATGAAGAACCCCTCTTTGCCAATCCTCGTAATGCTGCAAGCGGAACGCTAAAGACCCAAGATCCACGTGAAGTGGCAAAGCGTCGTCTTGATGCAATTTTCTATTATCTTCTGTCGGATAATCTTCCATACGACACTCATTATGCAAATATGGAGGCTGCCCGTAGTTGGGGATTCAAAGTTTCCGGGGAAATGAAGATTCTGCATACTGTAGAAGAAGTGGATGCTTACATAGATTATTGGGATACAGCAAGAAAAGAACTTCCGGTTGCTACTGATGGACTTGTCTTTAAAGTCAATTCTCTGCGTCAGCAACTCAATCTTGGCTACACTGCAAAGTCTCCGCGATGGGCTGTGGCTTTCAAATTCAATCCTGAGAATGCTTGCACTAAACTTCGTTTCGTAAGTTTTGAGACGGGAAGAATGGGTATCGTAACCCCTGTGGCTAATCTTGATCCTGTTTTGCTTTCCGGAACAATCGTGAAACGTGCATCCCTTCATAATGCCGATATCATGAAGGAACTTGACATTCATGAAAATGATTGGCTTTATGTAGAGAAAGGTGGTGAAATCATTCCTAAGATTACAGGAGTGGATATAGCACGACGAGAACCCGAAAGCAAACCTGTGGTATTCGTATCTCGATGTCCTGTCTGCGATACTCCGCTTGTCAATAAAGAGGGTGATGCAGCATGGATATGTCCCAATAAGTATGGTTGCCGACCTCAGATTACCGGAAGGATTGAGCATTTCTGTGCCAGAAGGATGATGAATATTGATGGTGTGGGCGAGGAGACAGCAGAATTGCTTTATGATAAAGGACTTGTCAATACTTCAGCCGACCTTTATAATCTCACCAAAGAGCAGCTCTCAATACTTGATCGTTTTGGCGACAAGAGTGCCGAAAGAATTCTAAATGGGCTTGAGGCTTCAAAGCAAGTGCCGTTTGAGAGGGTAGTGTATGCGCTTTCCATTCCAAACGTCGGGGAGACTACATCAAAGAGAGTGGCAAAGAGCGTAAAGAGCATGGACCGCATGCTGGAAATGAGTGTTGAGGAATTGCAGGCAATTCCTGATGTTGGCCCGATTGTAGCACAAGGAATCTACGATTATCTTCGTGATCCTGTTAATATTGAAAATATCGAAAGGCTTAAAGCTGCGGGGCTTCAGATGCAATTAAGCGAAGAGAAAATGCAGCCGGCAGGGAATGCTCTTGAAGGGCAGTCTATCGTCATTTCAGGCACATTTGCTCATCATAGCCGAGAGGAATACAAGGATTTGATTGAGGCTAACGGAGGTAAAAATGTAGGAAGTATCTCCAAGAAAACATCATTCGTATTAGCCGGTGAAAATATGGGACCTGCAAAATACGAAAAATGCCAAAAACTTGGCATTCCAATCATCTCCGAAGAAGAATTTCTCCAAAAGCTAAAGAATCCCGACGGAGCGGAATAACTCAGCGTAATATTCAGCTTTCTTCTCGATTTTCATAGGATATGCACGGCTTGTGGATGGCATACGCCAGATTCGCAAGCCGTCGCTTGATTCTGTCATTTCTCCCATCTTCGGACGTTGTGTGCCTGTTAATTCCGCTATCACATCCGCCGCTTTCTCGCCTGTAGTAGCAATAGTGTGGCATTCCGGTATTTCCTTAAGCAATTCATATAAAGGCACCTGCTTAATAATCTCAAGAAACTTATCTGAAGCATTCCCCTTTAGTCGTCTGACCACTCGTGCCGTATCGTGCATGGCTATGTGATGCTCATCCATCAGTTTTCGGCATTCTTCTTCTCGGAAACATTTATGCTCAGCGTCATAAAGGGCATTCTTATCTCCTAAGAAAAGCATCCCGCAGATACGCCAATAGTCATTGATAGGGTTGGGGTAGTAGAAATTCATACTCCATCGGTGTTCACCCGGAGGAAATGTTCCCATCATAAGCACCCTTGCCCCCTTTGGTAGAAAAGGGGGAAAAGGATGCGTCTCTATTATCAATTCTTCTTTCTTATCCATAACGGACTCAACATTATTAATTATGCATTATGAATTAAGCATTAATCAAAGCATTGAAAGGTAGCGTTCTCCTGTATCAGGAAGAATTGCCACGATAGTCTTGCCCTTATTTTCTTCTTTACGAGCTTCTTTCAGTGCAGCTGCAAGCGCTGCGCCGGATGAAATACCGGCGAATACACCTTCTTTTCTTGACAGGAGTTTCTGGCATTCAAAAGCATCCTTGTCTGAAATCCTTTCTACTTCATCTACAAGCTTCTCATCAAAGTTTCCCGGAATGAATCCGGCACCGATACCCTGGATTTTATGAGGACCCGGAAGTCCACCGGAAATCACTGGAGAGCTTTCCGGTTCGACAGCCACAACCTTAATCAAAGGATTATATTTTTTCAAAGTTCTTGCTGTTCCTGTGAGGGTACCTCCCGAACCGACACCGGCTACAAACACGTCGACAGTCCCATCCGTATCTCTCCATATCTCTTCAGCGGTAGTCCTTGAGTGAATGGCTGGATTGGCTGGATTGTCAAATTGACTCATTATGATGCTGCCTGAGATCTCTTTGTTAAGTTCCTGAGCCTTAGCAATAGATCCTTTCATGCCATCTTTTCCGGGTGTAAGCACAAGATCTGCACCAAGAGCAGCCAACATTTTCTTCCTCTCCTCGCTCATTGTCTCAGGCATACAAAGTATCACTCTATAACCTTTAGATACTCCTATCCATGTAAGTCCGATTCCGGTATTGCCGCTTGTTGGTTCGATGATAGTCCCACCTTTTCGTAATTTACCTGATTCCTCCGCATCATCAATCATTGCCTTTGCAATGCGGTCTTTCACACTTCCGCCTGGATTAAATGCCTCAATTTTCACAAGAACGCGAGCCTTGAGATCTTCATCTCTCTCAATATTTTTTATTTCAAGTAGGGGAGTATTTCCTATCAACTCCTGCATTGATTCATATATCTTCATATCGTTTAAATTAATTGTCAATTTTGATTTGAATATATTCGTAAAATATCATTTTAATTGTTCATCTCAGCGACCTGTAATACCTGTAATTATGTAATATGAATTATGCTTTATGAATTAAGCATTAATAATCACTATCTCACCTTAAATTCAGCATTTTTCTGCACAACCCTCGATTTTGGAGGCACTGATTCTGTTAGCCATACGTTGCCTCCCACAATCGTATCATGCCCGACAGTGATCCTTCCAAGGATAGTTGCGTTTGCATAGACAGTAACATGGTCTTCAAGTATCGGATGACGAGGCACATTTACCGGATGACCCTCTCCGTTAAGAGTGAAGTTTCTTGCTCCCAAGGTCACACCTTGATAGAGTGTCACATGATCTCCTATGATGCACGTCTCGCCGATTACTACGCCGGTACCATGGTCTATGGCAAAATATTCACCTATAGTTGCCCCGGGATTTATGTCAATGCCAGTATCGGAATGTGCAAGTTCTGTAATGATTCGAGGAAGAACAGGTACTCCAATTTTCAGCAATTCATGAGCAAATCGGTAGTGGATCATCGCGTGAACCACCGGATAACTGAGAATAATCTCTCCAAAATCTTCCGTTGCAGGATCATTATCATAAATAGCTTGCACGTCTGTATATATGAGTCGCTTTATTTCCGGAAGACGCTCTACCAATTTCAATGCTAATTCCAGCCCCTGTTCTGCCGCCACGGATGATCCACAATCAGGATTCTTCTGGAATAGGCTGTGACCGATTTCTTTTGAAAGGCTTCGGAAAAGTCTTTCCGTACTTACCGACAAACGTGCATCTTCCATCGCACGAGTCCCATGGTATCGATCGATAAACTCCGGAAAAATCACAGTTTTCACAAGATCCAATATTTCGCGTACAGCCTCTACCGATGGGAGAGGTCCGCAGGATGCCGGAGTGATTTTCCGAGCCCCTGCTGAAATAGCCGATAATTGCTCCACAGTATTATTGATTACCGCTCCTATTCTCCCTGTCAGCTCCGCCCTCGAAGAGCATATATAATCATATTCCATATAGTTATAAGCAGAATTAAGTATGTGTATTTATCGTTAATTCATCTGCTACTATAACGCCTTCACCCCACATCTTGTTTGCATTCGCCATCATCATCTATATTTCCAGAAATAGTCTGATAGTCAGAAATAGCAACACTCCTATATATAATCTTTGTAGTCATATCATTTTTTTATAATTTTGTAGATGGAAACTTAAAAATGAAGATTGAATAAGACAAGTGGTATTATAATTTAGTCACATGAATAAAATGAACCCCGATAAATACTACTGGAATAACCGCGCCTCCATCCACCATATCGAGAGACTCCTCGATTTTTTGCCAGAAGGAAGTAATCCTGAAATGATCCTTCATTCAGGAAAACCACGATATATAGAGCATTGTGAGGTGAAGGTCATGAGCGCCGATGGACACCGCCGTTATGACATGCTGATTGAATACGATATCTACCATCCCTCACACGGCATCTATTTCGGATGTCGTTCTACGACACTGACGGATTTTGACCATTCGGAGGAGACATTAATAGCTCTTGAGGAGTGGAATACTATCCTACCACTCGCTTTGCGTCGACTAAACAATGTCTTCCCGGAAAAGGACTTCTCTTGCCGTCTTCGCGACACTGACAATGACAACGACCGTACATTCTGGCCCTTTTGGATATCTCTCCACGAGGACGAATCGCCACACGATGTTGCTTGCGTAGCCTTGCGAATTATCGCAGTAGCTTATCAAGATTATATCGAGGGATCGGGATTAGATGTTATCATGCCCGTTAGAAACAAGATTGTATATCCTATGGTCAAGACTGCATTCACCCTTGAAGCATACGAAACATTCCTCAAGCGTCTTGCCTCCAATGTGACATCAGTGTCTCAAATGAGCAAACGGGAGACTAACATTCAGGAAGCAATCCGATTATTTGATATTATGCTTCAAGGATTGGAAGAAAGGGGAGTAGCACAACGCAATGAAGCATACGAGTGTTGCTGGTGTTTGAGTCAAAGTATATCAGACATAGAATTTTCCGCACTAATAAAGACCTTTTTTCATCTTTTGACTTTGAGACTTGGACTCGGATCTCAGGTGAAAGCTCCTTGGCAACACATAATCCGACTATTCCTGCGCCACGACGAAACCCCATTCAAAGAGCAAATAAAGACTCTCAGCGCCCAGCAAG
>CAMWQY010000184.1 GCA_947176355.1 uncultured Porphyromonadaceae bacterium | reverse complement strand
CCGCTATCAGGATGTTTTTCAGATTGAATCCGTCTGCGGAAGTGAGAAGCCCCACACATAGCCATACCCACAATAGTGCGAGGATGGCAAGTCCTGCTATTCTTGAAGGTTTCATTTCAAACGCGAAGTTAACAATTTTTTTTTACATAATCCCGATTTTTTTTATTAATTTTGCATTCCTATTGCGTATATAGGTTATTTTCCCCGTTAAACATACTATTATTTCTTAGTTCACTATAGCTACACAATGAAGCAATACCATAATTATTCTCCGGAATACCCTTCTTCTGACGAATCTGTCGAGCAGGTAGTTGAAGAACAGCCGACACCCAAAGAAACCTCTACAAGTGGTCGGCGACACACGTCGAAGTCTAAAAAGACGGCGACTGGAAACAATGTCTCCACAAAGCAGTCTCAGACTACTCGTAAAGCCGAATCCTCAAAAGAAAGTGTCAAATCTGTGGCGTTGACATTCAAAGAGTGGAGAGACTCTGTTGTCACTCGATTTGTCTTTGGAATAATTTTAGGTGGGCTTGGCCTCTGGTTTGCGGTTGCTTTCATGTCATATTTTAGCAATTGTGTAGCTGACCAGAGTATGGTGATATCCGGGGCTACCGGTCCTGATGTCGCTGTATCAAATGATGCCGGAGAGGGTGGGGCTCGCTTAACGGAGCTTTTGATCAACCAAGGCTTCGGAGTCGGTGCGATCGTAATCGTAGTCTGGCTTCTGTGCATGTCGCTTAAATTGCTTGTCGGTTATCCTAAGTTCCGTACTCTTGACTTCACCATTAAGTCGCTGATAGCTTTCATCACACTTAGTGTGGTAGTTGGTATGGTATCAATTGGTCTTGACACTGATGTAAACTGGGGAGGTTTCCATGGAAGATACATCAATGAAATTATCTATAGTTATATAGGTTGGAGTGGTGCGATAATCATTTCAGTTGTCCTTATATCAATATTTGTGGTGATTTGTCTTCGCGATGCAATAAAATGGATGATAAGGAAGAAACGCACCTACGATGAACGTCGCCGTAAGCAGCGTGAGGCTGAGGAAGAAGAACTCAGGAAAAAGGAAGAGTTGAGAGCAAGAGAGAAAGAGGCGACTGAAGGCCAGGCTCTGTATGCAGAAAATGAGGATCCCGAAGACATCACAAAGGTTGCTCCAACTCCCGACAATGTTGAGTTTGACCCAAGTTCAGACACAATTTTCGATATGCCTGAACTCGATGAAGATTATGAACCGTATTCAAACTATGATACAATTCAGGATGATCCGAATTCCCTTGCTGTTTCTGAAGATTCTTTAGAAGAAAATACGTATCTCAAAGGTCTCGATGAAGAATCAGTAGAGTCTTCTATGGTGAAAGAAAATTATCTCGAAGAGGTTAAACCTGAATATACGGCAGAAGAACAAAAAATAGCATCAGTGTCGGTAACTCCTGTAGATAATTATCAAGAAGATAATAATCCAACCGAAAGCCTTCCTATTGATAATAAACCAATTGATGACAATACTATAGAGAGTATTCCTACTGAAGAGTATAAGAGGCGGCAAGCTTTATTAGAAGAAGATTCTGAGCAAGAAGATCAGGATGCGAAGCCAAATGAATCTGCACAAGCAATCTCAGAGAATAATGATTCTGATGAAAAAGAAGCTTCGAATGATGTGATGACCGTCAATGTCAATCATATTGAAAAGGGATCTCAGGACACCGGCTCATCATACGATGAGAAACTCTTTACACATGAGTATAAGTTCCCGCCTGCAGAGTTTCTTTTGCCAGGCAGTGATAAGATATCGGTGGATGCTGATGAGCTTCGCGAGAATAAGGAAAAGATCAAGCAGACACTGCTTGACTTCGGTATTCCAATCACAAGTATCGAAGCCACTGTCGGTCCTACAGTGACACTTTATGAAATACGTCCTGATACCGGAGTGAAAATCGCAAAGATTCGTAATCTTGTTGATGACCTTGCACTTTCACTCGCAGCCAATGGAGTGCGTATTATTGCTCCGATTCCGGGTAAAGGGACGGTCGGTATCGAGGTCGCCAATAAAGAAGCCCAGACTGTATCCATGCGGACTATCATACAGTCTAAAGTTTATCAAAATTCAAAGTATAAACTCCCGGTAGCGTTAGGGTCGACAATCTCCAACGAGGTCTATATAGCTGACCTTGCTAAGATGCCTCACCTTCTTGTGGCGGGTGCTACAGGACAAGGTAAATCGGTAGGTCTGAATGCTATTGTGACATCTCTGCTTTATTCAAAGCGTCCGGAGGAACTTAAGTTTGTCATGGTCGATCCGAAACGTGTTGAATTCTCTCTTTACGCTAAGATAGAGAATTACTATCTTGCAAAGATACCTGATGCTCCTCAGCCCATTATCACAAATATGGAGAATGTAGTGGCAACACTTAGCTCTCTTTGTGCGGAAATGGATGAGAGATATATGCTTCTTGAGAAGGCGTTCGTGCGTCAAGTGACTGAATATAATGAGAAATTCAAGGAGAAGAAGCTTGATCCTCGTGAAGGGCACCGCTATATGCCTTATATTGTCGTTATAATCGATGAGTTTGCTGACTTGATTATGACTGCCGGAAAAGAAGTAGAGCTTCCCATAGCACGTCTTGCCCAGCTTGCACGAGCAGTTGGTATTCATGTCATTATAGCTACCCAGCGACCTTCTACTAATGTAATCACCGGTATGATAAAGGCTAACTTCCCGGTGCGTATTGCATTTAAAGTAAGTTCGGGAGTTGACTCCAAGACTATTCTCGACTCTACAGGAGCCCAGCAACTAATAGGACGAGGAGACATGCTTATCAGTAACAACGGTGAGATGACTCGAGTGCAGTGCGCCTTCGTGGATACTCCGGAAGTAGAAAAAGTATGTGATTATGTAGCTCGTCAGCCTTATCCACAAGGGGCATATTTGCTCCCCGAACCTCAAGTGGGAGGAGATGCTGATGCTCAGGAGATAGATTCTGCAAGTGTCGGAAAACTTGATCCTCTTTTCCCGGAGGTTGGCCGTCAAGTCATAATGAGTGGCACAGCTTCTACTTCAGCTGTGCAGCGACGCTATGAGATTGGCTACAATAGAGCCGGAAGAATCATGGATCAGCTTGAAGCATACGGAGTCGTAGGTCCGGCTACAGGTGGCAAACCAAGAAGCGTGCTTATGGATGCAATGGCGTTTGAGGATCTTTTGGCTACGCTTGGGCTTGCCTGAGGAACAACTATCAACTATCAACTATTAACTATCAACTATAGCGACGATTTTTAGTCTTATTATTGTTTGATTTAGGAATATTTAGTATATGATGATTCGGAAAATATTAATTATACTCAGTATTGTGATTTTGGGTGCGTCTGCTGCAGCGTCTGCTGCAGAGACGGCAGATGGGATGCTAAGGAAAGCTGCCACAAGCATCAGTGGCTCTTCTGGGCTCACGGCGTCATTCACACTTGACTATGGATCGCAGAAAGTGTCCGGAACAATGAAAGCAGCAGGTAGGAAGTTTGCATTGCAGACATCATCTTCTTCGACATGGTATGATGGCAAGAACATGTGGACTTACAATGCAAAAAATGCTGAGACTACACTGATGAATCCTACTGCTCAGGAAGTGGCTGAGGCTAATCCACTCTCTATAGTGAATTCTTATTCATCCAACTTTACAGCCGCTTTTGCAAAGGGACAAGCTAAGGGAAGCAAGACTATCATATTGACTCCGAAGTCTAAGCAGATGGGATATAAAAGTGTACATGTGACTATTCCTGATGGTGCTGTCTATCCCTCCAAACTTGTAATAGTTCCAATCAGTGGCCAGAAAGTGACAGTGACGATCTCTCAAGTTAAAAGTGGACAAAAATTGCCTGATTCTTCCTTTGTCTATCCGAAATCAAAGTACCCTAAAGTCGAGATTGTCGACCTGAGATAAAGATTTTTGAAAAAAAGAGTAAATTGATTGAATAATTTTTGTTTTTATTTGTTATAAGTTAAGATAATAAATATTTTAAGCCTGCATAATAGTATTCATTAATAGTATTATTGTGGCTAATAATCAAAAATTAAGTAATTATGTCTACTGTAAAAGTACTTGTCATAGGATCCGGCCCTGCCGGATACACAGCCGGAATTTATGCCGGCAGAGCCAATCTCGAACCACTCATTTATGAAGGTAACCAACCTGGTGGCCAACTCACTCAAACCACTGAGATAGAGAATTTCCCAGGGTATCCGGAAGGAGTAGGAGGAATGGAAATGATGGATCAGCTTCGCAAGCAAGCTGAGAGATTTGGTGCAGTGGTTCGCTCTCGAAATATTGAGAGCGTTGATCTCTCAAAGCGTCCGTTTGTAGCTATTGACGACCATGGTGATGAAATAGTTGCCAACACGGTCATTATAAGCACAGGGGCAAGCGCAAAATACCTCGGAATCCCTGACGAAATCAAATATCAGGGAATGGGCGTGAGTGCATGTGCAGTATGCGACGGTTTTTTCTATCGTAAGAAAGATGTTGCGGTAGTAGGAGGTGGCGACACTGCCTGCGAAGAGGCTCTATACCTTTCTTCACTCTGTAATAAGGTGTATCTTATCGTGCGTAAGCCTTTCCTAAGAGCAAGTGATGTAATGCGAAAGAGAGTGGCTAACACTCCAAATATCGAGATACTTTTTGAATGCAATGTCACCGGTCTTTTTGGAGATGAAGTGGTAGAAGGAGCGCATGTAGTTCGTGCCGCCGGTACAGATCAGGAAGATCATTTCGATATCAAGATTGATGGATTTTTCCTTGGCATAGGGCATAATCCTAATACAAAATTCCTCAATGGTCAGCTTGAACTTGATGAGCAAGGATATATTAAAGTGAAAGGAGACACTACCGAGACAAGTGTAGAAGGTGTGTTTGCTGCAGGAGACGTAGCAGATCCCCGTTATCGTCAGGCTATAGTTGCTGCCGGAAGTGGAGCCAAGGCTGCTCTTGATGCTGAGCATTTCCTTACTGACCACTCCGAACTATAAATTATCATTCTATGGATTCAGAAAATAAATCTTATCCCGAAGCTAAGCAGAGGCAACTTGATGAGCGATATCTCAGGATGGCTCAGATCTGGAGTGAGAATTCATATTGTGTGCGTAGAAAAGTAGGAGCTTTGATAGTAAGAGACAATATGATCATCTCAGACGGATTCAATGGTACTCCTTCAGGATTTGCTAATGTATGTGAAGAGAATGACGTTACCTTCCCATACGTGCTTCATGCAGAGGCAAATGCAATTACAAAGGTAGCCCGAAGCAATAATTCAAGTGAGGGGTCTACCCTCTATGTCACTGCGTCTCCCTGTATGGAATGTAGCAAACTCATCATCCAGGCAGGCATCAAAAGGGTTGTGTTTTCTGATCTTTATAGGATACATGATGGCTTGAATCTGCTGAAAAAGGCAGGTATAGAGGTAGTGCACATGCCTATATGATTCTTCATTTCAAGAGAAATAAGTATCATATATCAGGGGTAAGGAGAATGTTGGGTTAAGATTAAAAATAATGAATAAAAATAGAAACATAGGATTCATATTGATACCGCTTGTATTGGCACTTGGCCTTGCAGGTG
>CAMWQY010000183.1 GCA_947176355.1 uncultured Porphyromonadaceae bacterium | reverse complement strand
TGTAAGAGGTGGTTACAGAAATTGTAGGTGGTGCAATGTCCGGATATTGCTCTATAGCTAAGCCGTTAAGGCCAAGGATACCGAAGATGACGATGAAGATTGATATCACCGTCGAGAGCACCGGCTTGTTTATAAATCTGTCAAGTTTCATTTCTCTCTATTGTTATTGTCGTAGGATTAGTTCTTAGGTGTGATGACCATTCCGTCTTTCACTGTGGAGCCGACGCCTTCAATGACGATTACGTCGCCGGGATTCAAGCCTTTGGTCACTATATAGTTGACTCCATCATTTTTAGAATCAATGATGATAGGAGACTGATGGACTTTCGAACTGTCGCCTACTACGTAGACAAATTTCATATCCTGAATTTCAAATGTTGCTTTCTGAGGAATTGTAATGACGCCCCTGTTGATCTGAGGAAGAAGCACCTGCCCTGTATTCCCGCTTCGGAGCATACCGTCCGGATTGGGGAATGCAGCCTTTACTGTAGCGCTTCCTGTAGAAGGATCAAGCACTCCGGAGATGGAGATAATGCGGCCCGGTTGGCTGTAGATCTCTCCATTGGCAAGTTTCAGTTCCACTCCGGGGAGTGAGTCGAGCACTTGTGTCATGCTCTTTCGCCCATTGTCGGTAAGAGTAAGAATCTCTTTTTCTGTCATAGAGAAATATGCTTCCATCTGCCCGTTGTCAGATAGAATAGTGAGTAGGGTAGAGGGGGATACGAGTGCGCCTTCTTTGTTGTCAATTGTGCCGACAACGCCTGCTACCGGAGCTTTCACCAACGTATAAGAAAGATTCTTTTGCGCAGAAGTAAGGTTGGCTTGAGCTTGTCCAAGCTGAGCTTTGGCTGCGTTTAGTTGGTCTACACTTGTCTGATATGCAGGTGCGGAGATAATGTTTTTGTCAAGAAGTATCTTATTGTTGTCAGCATTTGTCTGAGCTGTGTTTACACTTGCTTGAGCCACAGCAACTGCTGCTTTGGCAGCATCTACGCTTGCCTGGAGTTGTACTTGGTCAATGGTAAAGAGAAGTTGACCGGCGGCTACTTTCTGACCTTCCTGCACATGAACTTTAGTCAGAAAACCCGAAATTTGCGGACGTATCTCCACATCGTTCTTACCATGGAGTGTGGCAGGATAATTGGTGTTGAGGTCAGCATCAGATTCTGTCACCTTTAAAGTTGCGAGTGTGGGAGCTGCCTGTTGCTGCTGGGCATTGCCGTCGCCCTTGCATGAGGTCAATGCAAGTCCGCATCCTGTGATTAGAAGAGAGCAGACTGTGATTTTAGTTAGATTCTGTTTCATATTATTATTGATGTGTTTTATCAAAGGAATCATTTTACCTGAGAATCAGATTTTAGACTTGGTCTTAAAATTACAACAAATAAAAATGAATAATTACGCATTGATATCCACAAAAAGGAAAAAAAGAACAATAAAAAGGGCGTCGGAAATACCCCGACGCCCTTATTTCTAAGCATGCTGTGCATGCTTTATTGAGCATTAAATGATTTATTTGACAAATTTGATTGCAGACTTATTGCCATCTGCATCAGTAGCGGTTGCCACATATACTCCCGCATTGAGTGAGCTTGCGTCAAGGATATCGCTTCCGGCAAGAATTAGTTTGCCATTCATGTCGAAGACTTTGATGACGCATCCATCAGCAGTTACCATTCCGGATTTATAGGTGAGTGCTTTGGAGACAGAAGTGATGTTTTCTACCGCACTCTCACCATTGACAACCTTTACATTGCATATTGAAGAGCCTCCAAGAATAGAGACTGAGATTTTTGCATCTCCCTCTTTGATTGCTTTAAATTCAATGTTCATTGCCTTTCCGTCGAATGTCATATTGCCTGTCATCTCAAGGAGGTCTTCGGAATAATCACACATGAAGTCTTCAATGACTAAGTCTTCAGTGAGAGTCTCACGCGTCAAAACAGCCACTTCGATATTGAAGACAGCATTTTTTACTACTGTGAGTTCCGGGGTCGGTATGAAGACTACATTCTCATAGTAGAGAGAAGGATCATACGCATACCAAGACTGAAGGTTCCATGGAGCTGAAGCAGAGGTGCCGTATTCAAATCCGAGTGTCTGAGTAAGCATATCGGTATCTACCTCATTCTTGTCGAACGTAGTGCCTTCAAGGGATTTTTCTGCAAAGTCATTATCAATGACAGCAAGGTCGGAAACAACTAAATTGTTGAGTATTCCCTCTTCATATCTCACCTTATCCTTATAAATAGGATTTCCTTCAGAGTCTACATCATCATATTCAGGTTCTGCATTGTAGCTTGAGCGTCCTACCACACGGTGAACCGTAGCAAGCTGATGAGGATATTTTTCCTTTACGTCACTCTGATCCGGATACTTAAGTGATGATACACCAATCAGGTTGTTGACTACAGGAACATCTCCGTTTCCTTGCCAGTCGCCTTCAAGTTCTCCGGCGATGCCTCCAAGGGCTATGGCATTGGTCCATTTAGATGCCTTTGTAGCTTCAATAGTTCCTTCCACATAATTGCTCTTCACCTTCGAACGATCAAGGAATCCGACAATGCCGCCAATAGTATTCTCAGCCTTAAGGTTGGCATCAACATGGCAATTGGATATCACTTCATCGCCTGAAGTGGTTGTTGCTACAATTCCACCTACGGTATTGTTGGCAATCATATCTCCGGAGAAGTAGCATGCATTAATTGTTGTGCCTGTTCTGATATCGGCTACTATACCTCCGGCTCCGTTACAATTGGGGAGATTGATGTCAGCTCCGGAAACTTCGCATCCGGTAAAGTTGGTATATGTAAAGCTTTTGCCACAGATGCCTCCAAATATACCGCTGAAGTTATCTCCTCTTACTGTCAGACGACGCACGTGGATATTGTCGAATGTCGTTTTGGATGAAGATGCGGCTATTATAGCGGCTTCATTATCATTTTCCAGAAGCAGGTTGGTGTTGTAGAAGTTGATATTCTTAATGGTGGCGCCATCGCAATATTTAAACATGCTGACCTTGTCGCTTGAAGATAAGAACATATTGCTCACTACGTGACCATCACCGTCTAAAACTCCAGAGAAATCTGGTGCTATCTGAGAGAAAGAACCTCCATTGCAATCTATATCAGAAATTATTTTGAAATAGGCTGCAGGAGCTGCCTTGATCTGCTGAAGGTCGCCTACTGTGGCTATCAGGTATGGATCTTCTGCCGTGCCATTGCCTCCGGCAAATTTAGTGAAAGGAAGATGGTATGCTTCAGTGATAAAATTATTATCAGCATTAACATATGCTATTACGAGTTCCGGATCCGTTCCTTCCATCAAATATACCATTCTGATTTCTTCCTTTTCTTTATCCGGAGCAAACGAGTATATGACTCCCTTATCAGGAGTAGCAATCAGGAGCTCTTCCTGCAGGCTGGTAGAATTGGCGATTCTACGCTTCACAAGAAGCATATATTCTATCTCATTGTCTGTATTGAAGATAAATGGAGAGAGAGCATACGAAGAGATGTAGATCTGAGCGAGCTCGACTCCTTTGCCTGTCGGGATTTTATCAAGTCTTATCATCTCACCGTCAGTATCAAACCAAATCACAGGGGCATAGACGCTGTCATCATCATCCCCCGGAAGTCCGATTGAAAGAGCACTTGCATAAACGTATCCGTTGGCGGTTGCTACGCGGTCAAGTGAGGTAGATAGAGGGTATTCCTTAATGTTTTGATCAGTTTCGGTCATAACCTGACATGAATATAGATCAATGAATTTGAACCCCATTTCATCACCCATATAGATAAACATGGCTTGTGGTTCATAGCCAGGAAGATCCGACATCATGACGAAGTTGAATGTATCTTCAGCTATTGTCTTTATTCTGTTGCCGTCTGCGTCATATACGTAGTAGGATGAGTTGTAGTGATCATCATCGCTAAAGAGATAATCATCAGTCGTAATTACGAAAGCAGGACGTCCGTCAGAAGTGTAGTGACCTTCATAATCCACGTCTGCATCCCAAGAAAGTGAGCCTATGCCATAGTATGTGCAATAGACGTTTGGATTATCGGTCTTTTGCGTTGTTTCGATCTTTGTAGTGTTGATAAGCTCCATCTCTGCAGGATACTTGTCGTTCATCTGATACACGTCGATGATGAGTCGGTTATCCGGCGTGATGGCTTCATTACCTCCCATTCCGGAAGGATCCACAAAGAAAGATTTTTCATATTGTGCATATATAAGGGCAAGCTTGCCATTGATTTTCTTACATAGCATCATTGGTGACGACATACCATCACCCGGAAGGTCAAGCTGTCTGATTTCATGCTCGAAAAATACTTTCGGATCGCCGCTGTATCCTCCCTTAGTGTAAGTCGTGAGCACGAGTTTGTATTCAGCTAAAAAATCTATGTATGATGGATAGTCTTTTTCCGGGTCTGCAGTCTTTTCAGTGAGGAATGTTATGTAATAGTCTTCTGTCCATTTATCATTCGCTGCATTTATAGCATCGACCGGATAACCGGGTATTACATTCAGGATTGTGGAATTTTCACCATCCTTCAAATTTTCGATGGCGTAGATATTAGTGCGGGTATTGTTGACATGTTCCGGAGTATTCATGCTCATCGATACCATGACCTCATACTTATCGTCGCTTTTGAAAAATTTTTGAGTGACTGTGACATCAAGTTCTATTGTGGCACAGCGAATTTCATTTTCTTCAAATACAATTTTATCTCGCACTTTGCCAATTTCATTGAATTTGCTGTCATAGATAGTATAAGTGAAGCCTTTTATGAGATGATCTGTCGCATAACCCCCTTCCAGTTCTACGTCTTCTGTGTCATAATTGCATATTGCATACCATTGTGATCCGTCAGGACCATAAAGATATTGGAACTCATTGCTTGTAGGAGAAGTGAAATTAGGAGCGATACGTGATTTCTGATTTCCTAAGTTATTCAGTCCGGACCATCTTTGAGTTGGGGTGGCTTTTCGCATTCTGCTCAGCGGAGCGGTTTCCTTTCCTCCGAAAGAAGGAGCTTGGTAAGTCGCAGCTGATGAGCTCAGGGTCGCAACAATGGCTGCTCCCAATAGTGCGCTTTGTAATTTTTTGCTCATTATTAAATTGTTATAGTTTTAATGTTATTCTTGATTAGTTCGTTTTTATATGCTTCGGCAGTTCTTTTAGTAAATAAGCTAAGATTAGCCTACAAAATTACAGAAAATCCTTCAAATAATGAGAATTTGACCTGCTTTTTTAAGTTAATTATTGTTAAGTAGCGTGTTATCTAACATAGATAAAAAGGGCGTGTCTTACGACACACCCTTTTTAGTATTGAAGTATAGTTTTTACTTATTTTTCAGCTTCAGCCAATTGAGCCTTAAGCTTTTCTATTTCTGCTTTAAGTTCCTCAATTTGAGCGTTGCTTGTAGACAACACCTGAGAGATCATTTCCTTTGCCTCTTCGAGTTGCAAATATACTTGCTCAAGTTCGTTGTTTGTTGACTTAGTAAGTTCTTCAATGTCAGTCTTGTTAGAGTTGTAGTACTGAGACATCTGGTCGGAGAGACCGCCTTCGCCCTTAACTTCAGCCCAAAGCTCGTTGACTGATTTCTCAACTTCCTCAGTTGCGTCTTTGT
>CAMWQY010000182.1 GCA_947176355.1 uncultured Porphyromonadaceae bacterium | reverse complement strand
TCACTAGTGTCCCATAAAAATGGGAGCTGGTTAAAAATTAAATAAATTAGGCCCATTGTGGTCTGAGAGAACCTTGAAATTTTGAGATTTAGTTTTGTCGAAGAGATCGACCAAATGAGAGGTATCTGTCAAAGACGCTCCTATTATTTGAAGGACCTCATAGGTTGAACGCTCAATCTTCATGTCATGCTGTACGATTGCAACAAGGCAGTAAGCACATATTGCGCAATAAATCTGGATACGCACAGCATTCTCTGAAGTTCCCCAGAACTTCTTTATCTTCAGATGCTGTTTGAGCCATTTGAAAAACAGTTCCACCTGCCATCTGTTCTTGTAAAGATCCGCGACCTGCAATGCTGACAACGAGAAGTCATTGGTAAGAAACATAAATTCCCGCTTTTGGTCATCATCCCAATATCTGATCAGACGCAGATGTTCCGGATAATGTTTCTTTGGATAAAACCCCGCCAGCTCAATAGTTGCATCCGGCAATACATTATGGGGAAGTCTTCGCTTCCATTTTGTCATTTTGTATTGTAGGTTCTTCTTGGCTCTGACAACGAAAAAGGCTTCAATCGTATGTATCTTATACAGTCGTTTTAAATCATTGTATGCTCTGTCAAAGATATAATAGGATCCTTGTTCATAGGGAATTGCATCCATGGCCTTGGAATCATGTACAGAAGCGGTCGTGATATGGAAGAAAGTTGGAATCTGAGTTTCCACATCGTATAGAGTGTGAACTTTCACACCTCCTTTCTTCTTACGGAACTTTGCCCACCAGAATACAGCCAGGCATAGATCTATCGTAGTGGAGTCGAACGCATATACGTTCCCCTGCAACTCGAAGATCTTGGTTTTTCGTTTGTCTCGAGCCTCCGCTACCATGTAATAGGCAAAATCCTCGAAGATTCGATAATCCCGATTCTGATTTGCGTATGCAAGATTAGTCTTGGAGACACTGCGACCAAATCCGAGATGGTACCATTTGGAATAATGGGCATCAAGAATGGTGATGAGATCCCGCAGACTTGCCCGGTTACATAATTGGCCAAACATCATTGCAAGTAGTTGGTTCCAGCATGTGAAGTGCTTCACATATCGATCGCCGTTATACTTGGTCACGATTCTGTTGAACTTGCTTCTGTTCATGAAAGCCACCAATTGGGCAAAAACGTATTTGAAATTGTACATGATTCATCAGATTGAAGAATCATAATATACAAATCAAGTCCGTTCGCGTCAAATCTTCTTATAACAAACTAAATTTCAATAATTTCAAAGTACTCTTTGAGATTTTAATGGGACATTAATGATTTAAAGTATTAGGTTATGGCAGAATCAAAACTTAGAGAAGAACTTGAAGAACAGGATTTTTCCTCTTTTTATTGTATGGATGTATATAGGCTAAATGACCAATATGCAATTATACTTATATTCAGTGAAAATTTAGATCCAATAGTGAACCCATAAAAAAATCAAGTTATTAAATTATCGTTTTACAAAAAAAATCGTAAATTTGCAGTTGGAATTTATGTTAGATTAAACGGCATAAATTATTAACTTTAAATTAAAATGTTATGATCAGAGAAGAAGACGAAATGTACGGGAGACTGTACGATTTTGACAAGATAGAGCGGGAATATAAATTTTCTGCTATGGATGGATTTGATATGCTCACACAAGAACAGATAAATAGTTTAATCAAGTTTATGGCTGAGTATTGACTTGCTTTCTAAATTAGATAAGATTCCATTTACATTATTACGCTCAAAAAACTTATTATGGCAAGATTACAAAAATTTCCAATTCCAACTGTAGATAAGGAGATCCCTTATGACAAGGATGGATTTATCGATTGGTGTGTCAGAGAGTCAGGATTGACGGATGCTACTGCTAAGAAATATGCAGCGGATGTCAAGACTGCCTATCTGACGGTATTTGAAGAAAACAATCTTTTCGAGGATATAGAGGAGGCTTTTACTACAATGTCAATGGATGAGTTCCCGGAAGACTGGAGACAGATAGTGACAAAAGATTCATTGCTTGTAGATAAATTGGCTGATATTGAGGACGCATATGAGTTATTGCTTGATCATATATATGAACTTGACGCAATAGATGAGTATGGAGACATCTATATCGAGACTTCCACGGGAGAAGAGGTCCCTTTGCCCAAAAAGGAGTGGCTGAGGGCATTCCGTACTTATGCCAATTATATTCGGTGGAGAATAAATGACATCTGTAGCAGAGTCTCTTTCCCAAGGTTGCCATTTGCTAAAGAGGAATTTGTCAGTATCCCATTATCCAAAGAGTTTTCACAATATTTGAAGAGCCTTCATAAGAAACAATCACCGGAGTGGAAGCCTCGTGATAGCAGAAGGAAGAATTCATATCAGGGAGAAAGTGGAACATATTCGTGGATTTCCCGTCTCACGAAATTGTATAATAACATATTAATAACAAAGATTCCATCAAGAGTATTGACTCATCTGGATTGGTTGCTTCGCAATAGGCAATGTTTCTGGAGTGATAAAGATAAGGAGCGACTTTTTAATTGCATTGATTATGCAAGGAAGAGTAATGATTATAAGGATATCTCAGAAAATGATTATAGCTCAGGAAGGAGAGCCTTGGAGTTATACTTTGATTTTATGAAGGCTTATTCCGAAGATCCGGATCGATATCAGCCAGAACCTAAGACCCGGAAAGGTAAGATATAAAAAATCAAGTTAGCAAATCAATCCTTTTGGAGTACTTCCATAGGATTGATTTACCGTATTCCAAAAGATTATAAATTGATTACATGAGAAAGAATTTTGTATCCTATTTCAGCTTCTTGCGTATCGAGACCATTCTTTCTTTCCAGTGGCAGATACATTGAAGGAAAAACTGGCAGATTCCACGACGTGGCAATAATTAATTAGGAATGCATACTTGGCTCCGCCCAAGCTAAAGCAAGTCATAATGCATAATTTTTAGTATCTTTGCAATCTAAACTAAAAGATATGATCGAACTACCACCAATAATTAAAAAAGCTGTATGAGGAAGGTTTTAATGGCAGTGGGAGTGCTATTGGCGCAGCAGTCGCAGGCTGCTGAGTTACAACAGCAAAAGGCTACCCCTGAGCGGCCAAACATAATTTTCATCCTGGCCGACGATATGGGATACGGCGACTTGGCCTGCTATGGCAATAAATATATCCGGACTCCTAACATTGACCGACTGGCTGCCACAGGCACAAGTTTCACTCAGGCATACGCAGGAAGTGGCATAAGCTCTCCGTCGCGCTGCTCACTGATGACCGGCAAGAACAGCGGCAACACCCGCATCCGCGACAACCAGTGTTATGCGGGAGGCATGACAGGACTAAAAATACAGACAAACGGAGACACTACAATAGTGAGGCGTGCCAATCTGCTGCCGGAGGATGTCACGTTGGGCAACGTTGTCGGTGCGGCAGGCTACCGTACCTGTCTTGTCAATAAATGGCATCTGGATGGCTACGACCCGGGGGCGTCGCCAAACCACCGCGGTTTCGATGAGTTCTACGGCTGGACGATTGCCACCGTACACAGTAATTCTCCATATTACTATCCCTATTACCGACTGCACGGCGACAGCCTGATAAACATCCGTGAGAACGAACACGATGCCCATGTGCGCCACAACACAGAGATTTCCACCGACGATGCCATTGCTTTCATACATCGCAACAAGGACAATCCGTTTTTCCTTTTCCTCGGTTATGATGCACCCCATGAGCCTTATAATATTGACGATACCTCATGGTATGACGAACAAGGCGAATGGTCGATCAACACTAAGCGTTATGCCGCATTGGTGACCCACATGGACTATAACATAGGTCGACTTTTAGGCACCCTTGATGCCTTGGGATTGCGCGAGAACACAATCGTAATCTTTGCTTCTGACAACGGAGCTGCCGTAATGGCACCACTGAAGGAGCTGAACTGCGGAGCCGGGCTGAAAGGGCGCAAGGGGCAGCTTTACGAAGGTGGTATCCGTGTGCCTTTAATCGTCAACCAACCGGGGCGCGTTCCTGCCCGGCAGATTGACAATCTGGTGTATTTCGCCGATTTTATGCCTACGTTGGCACGCCTGGCAGGGAGTGACGATGCTGTGCCTTCGGACACTAACGGAATGGATATCTCACCATTATTCTTCGGACAGGACATTGATACCGATAGCCGTCCGCTCTACTGGGAGTTTCCCGGCAAGCAACGGGCCATACGATACGGAGGATGGAAGTGCGTGACAGTGAAAAAGAATGCTCCACTTGAGCTCTACCGCATAAAGGAGGATCCGTTGGAGGAACATGATCTGGCAGCCGAGTATCCCGATGTGGTAAAGGAGCTGGATCAGATGATGCACAGTTTGCGTACGCCCAGCCCCAATTATCCCATAGACAATGAATGATATCGTCGCTTCGCCATTTGCTCGCCCGATGTATGCTATGCTGAAGCCGGTAGGCTCCGCTTGCAATTTGGGCTGTGACTACTGCTACTATCTTAAAAAAGGGAGCGGGACGAGGATGGATGAGCGGCTGCTGGAAGAGTTTATACGGCAATACATTGCGTCGCAAAATACTCCGCAGGTTCTTTTCACTTGGCACGGTGGAGAGCCGCTGCTGAAGCCTCTTAGTTTTTACAAAAAGGCACTTGAACTGCAACGTAGATATGCCGGTGGTCGGCTGATAGACAACTGCTTGCAGACCAACGGCACTCTTCTCACAGCCGAATGGTGTGATTTCCTGCGCGACAATCGTTTCCTTGTGGGAATTTCAATAGACGGACCTCAGCCGCTACATGATGCATGTCGACGCTCACCGGGGGGAACCTCAACGTGGAACGATGTCATGCGTGGCATCAGGTTGCTGCAACGCCACGGAGTAGAATGGAATGCAATGGCAACGGTCAATGCTGTAAACGTGGAATATCCGAAAGCCTTCTATCACTTTTTTCGTGACATAGGATGCGAGTTCCTGCAATTCACGCCAGTGGTGGAACCTGACAAGCCTGACCTTTCTATCACGGCTGACCAATGGGGCAGTTTCCTTTGCTCACTTTATGATGAATGGGTGAAGGAGGATGTCGGCAAGCTGTTTGTACAGTTGTTTGATGCCACGTTGGCCAATTGGGCCGGTGTGGCTCCGGGGGTGTGTTCAATGTCGGCAACATGTGGGCTGGCGCCGGTGGTGGAGGCTGACGGCTCCGTGTATTGCTGCGACCATTTCGTGCGACCCGAATATAGACTGGGCAATTTTCTTGAACGTCCGCTTTCGGAGTTGCTCTATGGCGAGAAGCAGTTGCGGTTCGGATGGTCTAAAGAGTCTTCATTGCCTCGGGAGTGCCGGGAGTGCCGATGGCTTTTTGCCTGCCACGGAGAGTGCCCCAAAAACCGCCTTGCCACCGATCGCTACGGCGAACCCGGCTTAAACAGCTTGTGCAGAGGTTATCGTCAGTTCTTTACCCATGTCGCAGCCGACATGGATTTTATGAAAGCAGAGCTTGATGCCGGTCGTCCCCCATCCAATATATGTAAATTCAGAAACATCCGGACTTAAGACAAAGAAATCCAACTCAATTATGAGGTGGATTATGGGTCAGTGCAAATTCATTTTTCTATTATCACAAAAAA
>CAMWQY010000181.1 GCA_947176355.1 uncultured Porphyromonadaceae bacterium | reverse complement strand
CAGATATATAAATCTTATAAAAATGCTCCGTCACATTCTCAATTCTCAATTCTCAATTCTCAATTATTTAAAGTTTTCCTCTCTTTATCGCTCTTGGGATAAAACTCAAATGCGCCCCGATAGCCTTCATGGCTCCATAATGAGCCGCCATGATCTTGAATCTCTCTATAAGCGACGCTTTCTTATTCTTATCAGTCATTCCGTCAGCAAGATAATCGATCGTCACCCTCCTCAGATTGTATCTGTCTCCGGCTCGGGATGCCTTTATGCAACGGATACACCAGTCATAGTCTGCCGAAAAGCGATAATCAGTATCATAAAGAGGAGCTATGTCTCTTTTCACCATAAAAGCCTGATGGCAAATGAGCATGCCATTACTGAAACTGTCGAATGTCAGTATCTCAGGAGCTGAAAGATGGCGCGGACCTATCCTATTCCCTTCAATGTCGACGATATCGGTGTCCCCATAGATGATGTCAGGATCTTTGCTCTCGATAGCCTCAGCGTATGCTTTGAGCGTATCCTCTGCATGGAATTTGTCTCCGGAATTGAGGAAGATTATATATCTTCCGCGAGCAAGTTTGATACCCTTGTTCATCGCATCATAGAGTCCGTCGTCATGTTCGCTGAAAATACGCAGATTGGGAGTTCCCATCCTGCGACCAATCATAATTGTTTCATCCTTAGAGGCTCCATCTACGATGATATGCTCGAAGTCAGTAAAAGTTTGTCCGGCTATTGACTCCATGGTCAAAGGGAGTGTCTCCGAGGCATTGAAGGTGATCGTGATTATCGATATGAGGGGTCTTTTATCCATAATGTCAGCATTTTTAGAAATCTATCTCAAGCACATAGACAGGCTCGGAATCTGCAGCTGCTTCAGCCACCTTCTCCCCATCTCCCTGATGAGAAGTCTGCACAAACACATTAAGTTTCCTGTCGCTGTTCCAGAGATTCATATCGTGAGAAGGCTCCCAGGCATCTACACTGAAGTCCGTAAGGTCTGTCACAGTCCAATCTTTTTTGCCAAGATGCGGGGTGTAAGCAACACTGACCTTGCTGCCCCTTTCTTGGTCGCGGAATACGTAGCAAGCCTTTTTGCCGTCAGATACAATCCGGGGCCTTGAAATCGGTATCATCTTTGTTCCTCCCCCCGATAAAGAGAATGGTTCAGTCCGGTTGCCGACTGTCGTCATATTCCATTCCTTTCCATCGTGCCAGACCAGACGATATTGTGGCACCTTGCTGTCCTGATCTCTCCAGTAAGTGGCTATAAATGGATTTCCCTTGCTGTCGGCTGTCATGCTTGTCTGGTTGATCAGTTCCGAGTTCTGAGGTATTGTCCATGCCTTTTCCGCAGTAGCCTCAGTGATTGGGAGCTGATAGAGACTGCCGTCACTGCGTTTCCAGGTCTTGCCGCCATCGTCTGAGCGGGCATAGCAAAGATCATGGTTGGTCTCTACGAGCCATGTCTCACGCCACACCCACGAAAGATGCAGTTTTCCCTGAGGGTCGGCATACATTTGCCAATAAGCATTGCGTTTCCCTTCTCCATCAATAAGTATATCATGCAGTCTGCTCCATTCCTTAGCTTTCGTATCATAACGGTTTAGCACAAGATTTCCTCTTCCTGAAGCACCCGATCTATAGGCAAATATCAAGTCACCGTCGGGCATAGTGTAGAATTCCGGATAAGTGACATCCTGCTCATCCTTGCCGGTCATCGGCATCATATCGCCGAGTTCAAGACTCCCGGGAGCCAACGACTTTGCATAATGCAAAGGATGGCCATGATGATCAAACGAAACATGGATATATCCATCGCCATCCACCCCGATGCTGATGACATTATGGGCATCTTTGATATTACCTTTATATTGAGTCTTATTCAGAGTCCATTCATCGGAGCCCAACTTCCTTTTTCCGAGCGTCAGATACCCATCAGGGTCATAGAATGATATATATTGCGTATCGCCATGCGTGGCAAGGGAACTTGCCCGAAACACAGCTGTGTTGACCGATGTTGCGGCATATCCCTTCCCCACTTCACTCAGTCTCCCCTTCGGACCCCTGGCAAAAACCAATAAACTCGAGGCGGCAATCAAAACGAACGTCAGAATATATTTGAATTTCTCTTTACCCATGTCTTAATATTTTTCCTTTTACAAAATTATCCATTTCCCGCCAATTATCCAAATATAACTAATTTTTTCTTTTGATTTATTTTAGCATATCAAAATTATTGGCTACTTTTGCATTCAAGGTTGTAAGACCACAACTCATAAATCAAATTAAAATGAATCGATTTTTAACATTAGGTATTATTTGCGGGCTGGCGGCATCATTGCCTTCCCTTCCGGCATACTCTGCTTCCAACTCAGCCGAATCAAAGAAGGCATCGACATCTTGGAGTGCCGACAATGGCAACGGCACTTTCACCAACCCTCTCTTTTATGATGAGTTTTCTGATCCGGATATACTCCGCGTAGGTGATGATTACTACCTTGCGGGCACTACAATGCACAGCGTGCCCGGGCTCGTCATCCTTCACTCAAAAGATCTGGTGAACTGGAAAAATGTATCCTATTGTTTCGATCGATTTGATTTTGATGATGATGCCTTTTCTTTGAAAAACGGTAAAGAGATATATGGTCAAGGTATTTGGGCTCCGTGCATAAGATATAATGACGGCAAGTTCTATCTTTTTAGCAATGTCAATGGCAAAGGGCTGCAATGCTTCATTAGCGATAAGATCGAAGGTCCTTGGAAGCATGTGAATATGAAAGGTCGCATCTACGATCTTGGGGTCATATTTGACGATGATGGGAAAGTATATGCAGTGCATGGCTATGATGAAGTGAAGTGCACTGAGCTTAAGCCTGATATGTCAGGACCTATCGAAGAGACCGAACGGGTCATTATCCCTAAAGGGTCAGGAGTTGGGGAAGGCCACCATATCTACAAGATCGATGGCAAATACTATATCGTCTCTGCCGACTATATGCCCAATGGACGTCTCACCTGCTCCCGTGCTGATAATATATGGGGGCCATACGAGACGCGGGTGATGACGGCTGATGAGACTTTCGGTTATCATAATCCCCCGATGACTCAGATAAAGGGGCGCATTATGCCTGATTCTCATCCGGTGAGCGTGTCCACTCCGGATTTCAATGCAGTAGGGGCTGCCAATATTCATCAAGGTGGTATCGTGAGCACTCCCGACGGGCAATGGTGGTCTTTGCTGATGCAGGATTTTCATTCCATCGGTCGCACCACTTGCCTTGTCCCTGTCACTTGGAAAGACGGATGGCCGATGATCGGGCTCGAGGGAAATCTCGGGCGTGCTCCCCGCACTTGGCTGAAGCCCGAGACGGCAGCCCGCGACACAGAGCCCATTCACGCCCCATATAATCGCAATGAAGATTTCAATGGCAAGTCGCTCGGACGTGTTTGGCAATGGAATCATAACCCTGACGACAGCAAATGGAAGCTTTCAAAGGGAAGACTCAGGCTGAATACTATGCCTGCCGACCAACTGATGTGGGCTCGAAACACCCTCACCCAAAGGGCCATCGGACCGGAATCTGATGTCACCGTAGAGCTTTATCTCAACGGAATGAAAGATGGCGATATCGCCGGTCTTGGCAATATAAATGTCCCTTGCAGTTGGATTGGAGTAGTAAAGGATACCGGAAAGCTGATTTTGCGTAGATTTGAGCAACTCAAAAATGATACTCTCGATGTCATTCTCCCCGCAAAGACTGATAAGATCTGGCTCCGGCTACATGGAGATTATGACGACGACAGGGCAAGATACTGCTATTCTACCGACGGAAAGCAATTCAAGCCTCTCGGCGACGACATGACTCTGAGTTATCAGCTAATCACTTTTCAAGGTTCGCGCCCCGCTTTGTTCGCATTCAACAAGAATGGGAAGAACGGAGGCTACGCTGAATTTGATAATTTCACTGTCGATGAACTCAAAGCCGACAGAAGCGGTAACATACCCCTTGGGAAGACCATACACATCATAAATCTTGCTACCGGACGCCCTATGTTTGCCACTCCTCATGGTATCGTACACGACACTTCGTTCGGCCAGAGGAAATCCCTTACAGAATTTAAGGTAATCGACAGAGGCAACGGAAAGGTGATTCTTCAAAGTGGAGATGGAAGATACGTATTCTCTTCAGGTGAAGGTCTGCCGGGCGATGTAAGATTGACCGACGATATGTCAAAAGCAGAAGAATTCATGTGGCAAGATTACCTTGACAAGGAATTCATGCTCATGTCTGCAAGAACGCACAAATATATTGGCAAGAATCCTACTACAGGGAGCCCCTATTCCATGGATTACACCGGAGCAGATCCTGCAAGAAAAAATGGAGCCGTCTTCCGCTGGGAAGAGAAATAACATTCCAATCAGTACACCCCATCTTTTTTAATCTTTTATCGAACTTTTTAACCTACTTTAAGGTTATTATAGCATAATTAAAAGATTCCATCTATGAAAAACTCTTATTCTTTAGCCTTTATCATTGCTTTGGCATCCATCCACAGTTCTTTTGCCCAAGACCATCACAGGGCAATGTCTTTCAAAGCCCCTGTACGCAATACCCGTCAAGTGACCCAGGTGAAGGACTCACTGCCGGCTCCAGTAGCAAACGTGTCTAATGAATCTTCCGAGAGTTCATTGAGAGCAAATTCTCTTGTAGATGTGCAGAAAGAAGCTCTTCTGAACGACCATAAAATCATTTACATAGATGGTCGCCCTGAGAATCCCAATTCTCAGCAACATCAGGATTCAATACGCGACCTTGTAGAAAACTTTTTCTACGACCAGTTCCGTAGTTTCTCTGATCCGGCAGCCCCCTACTTCCTTTTTATGAGCCGTGATGCTGACCTTGCAATGGGTATCGGCGGATGCGTCCGCATCCGAGGTTGGTATGACATGGATGCTGCAATTCCGGCAAACAGTTTCACGCCCTATCTCATACCGATGGTAAAGGATCCTGCCAACAACAGCAAATTAGGTGCGACACCTGCCGGATCGACACTCTTCTTCCGAGTTATAGGCAAGAACAAGACTTTGGGAAATTATCAGATCTATATCGAAGCAAACTTCAATGGATACGGTGGCACTGACTTCCATCTAAAGAAAGCATACGCTCAGCTCAACAACGTGACATTGGGCTATGCATCCTCCACTTTCTCCGACCCGGCGGCACTTCCTCCGACAGTAGATGCCAACGGACCTGCCAACAAGATATCCCCTACATCAGTACTCGTCAGGTGGATGAATACTTATAAGAAACGCTGGACGGTAGCCGGATCTGTGGAACTTCCGAAAAATGCAGCGGTTTCTACAGTGTCCGGAAAAATTGGAACGGCAAGCCAGACATTACCCGATGTAGCGGCATTCCTTCAGTATTCTTGGGGAAAGAGCGAACATGTTCGACTCGCCGGATTGGCAAGATCCATCCCGTATGAAGATGTAGTAGAACATAAGCGTCATCACAAATTCGGCTGGGGTATGCAACTCTCTACTGTAGTTCACCCGATAGCTCCGGTGACACTCTACGGCACCTTCAACTGCGGCGAAGGTCATGAAAGCACGACAGGTGACCTTCAGGTAGGCAACTACGACCTCGTTCCATCACCACACGA
>CAMWQY010000180.1 GCA_947176355.1 uncultured Porphyromonadaceae bacterium | reverse complement strand
CTTACCCGTACGATCATGACATCGTTCTCCACCCTCTTGGTGCTCCTCTGCATCTTCTTCCTCGGTGGCGATACAATCCGCTCATTCACATTCGCAATGATCTATGGTGTGATAGTAGGTACATTCTGCTCACTCTTCTGTGCAGCTCCGGTGGCATACGCCATCTTGAAGCGCTCACTTGCGAAGAAATCAGCAGCAGAATCAGCAGCCGGTCCCGCCCTCCAAGGCAACCGCCGCTTCAAATAATCGAACATCCTCAAATAATCTTGAGAGGGACGCACGGCTCGTGCGTCCTTTTTTCTTTTCTATCCCTTTTTCTTGCGAAATCTGAAAAAAAACATTAATTTTGCATCTTGAATATCCGTATGCATCAGCATCGGTATGTTCGCTCATAATTACAATAACAACAATAAAACTTATACCGCCCCCGTAATGGACAAGAACACAGTCTATGGCCTCATCCTTATGGCCCTCGTTTTCTTCGGTTTCATGTATTTTACTTCGCCCGATCCTGCAGCTGTCGAAGAACAGGCACAGACAGAAAAGGCAGTCACTGACAATCAACCTACTGCCATGGCTGTCTTCACTGACACAGAACGCGAATGGCTCGCCAAAAATATTCTTTCCAACGGATCTCCGGTGGCTACTGAAGATGGAAAGACCGCTGTGGAAATCAACAGCAATGGCGTTAAGCTCGCTCTTGCCGGTGACTCCATTTACGGTACGGTGAATGTCAATGGCAAATCCCTTGACTGGCAAGACATAGTCGCCAATAATATGTCGGCTATGACGCCGGCTGAGCATACAGCAGCTATCGACAAAGTTCGTGCACTATCCAATTCCATCGGACGCTATGGCAGATTCGCTTCGTTCCTGACCGGCGACGACAAAAAGATTACCCTTGAAAACAATGTCATAAAGATTGACTTGTCTTCAAAAGGTGGTATGGTAAGCCGTGCGGAATTGAAGAAGTATGATACTGAATATGATCCCGACGAGACTAAAAAGGTGAAGAAGAAAGTCGTGATGTTCGACAGCGAATCCAACCAGATGAGCTTCACTCTCCCTCTTCCTCAAGAAATCTCTACAGCAGACCTCTACTTCACTCCTAAGGAGGTGACCGACTCTACTGTGCTTATGGCTCTCGACCTTTCTGCAGATGCTTATTGGGGCATCAAATACACACTCCCGGCAGGCGACAACTATATGATAAAGATGGAAGTCGTTCAGAAAAACATGGCTCCTATCGTACAGAGCAATGTCCGCAAGCTTGGAGTAAACTGGCATCAGGATATCCACCGTCAGGAGAAGGGGCGTATGTTTGAAGAGCGCAACTCTCGTCTTGCCTACAAATTCCTTGGCGGCTCAGTAGAGGAAATGAGTGAAAGCCAAAACAAGAGCAAGGAACGCCAGCAAAAGTTGAAATGGATAGCTTTCAAAAACCAGTTCTTCTCCTCTGTGCTTATTGCCGACAAAAACTTTAATTCTGCCGATTTCAATAGCGAAGTGCTTAAAGGTAGTGTCTATCTGAAGTCGCTCACTGCAGACGCAGAAGTGAACGATTATGACTGGAATGCCTCTAACCCTGCAGGTTTCAACTATTTTATTGGCCCGAACCTATATCCTCTTCTCAACAAGATAGACAAGAACACATACGAAGACGAAAATCTTAAGCTGACCAAGCTTATTCCGCTCGGGTGGTCAATCTTCCGCTGGATCAACACTCTTATCGTGATCCCGGTCTTCAACTTCCTCGGAAGCTTTGGCTGGAACTATGGTATTGTGATCCTCGTGCTGACTATCTTGCTTAAGATTGTGCTCTTCCCTCTGACGTATAAGAGTTATGTCAGCCAAGCTAAGATGCGTATCCTTGCACCCGATATCAAGGAAATAAACGACAAATATCCGGGCAATGAGAACGCCATGGTGCGTCAGCAGAAGACGATGGCTCTTTACAATAAGGCAGGTGCAAATCCGATGTCGGGATGTCTTCCGATGCTGCTCCAAATGCCGATACTCTTCGCGATGTTCTCTTTCTTCCCGAACGCTATCGAACTTCGCGGCCAGTCGTTCCTTTGGGCCCACGACCTCGCAGCTCCGGATGCAATAATCTCTTGGAGCGCCCATATCCCACTTGTCACTGAATATTTCGGCAACCATATCTCCCTCTTTTGCCTTCTTATGACAGCCACCAACATCATCTATACTCGCTCCACAATGCAAGGCCAGAGCAATAGCATGCCGGGTATGAAATGGATGATGTATCTGATGCCGTTGATGTTCCTCGTGTTCTTCAACAACTATGCGGCAGGCTTGAGCTACTACTACTTCCTCTCACTCCTCATCACAATCATCCAGACCTATGCAATCCGCAAATGGTTTGTCAAGGAGGAAAATGTGCGCAAGCTTATGAAGGAGAATGCGAAGAAACCTCAAAAGAAATCCGGCTGGATGGCACGCCTCGAGGAAATGCAGAAGCAGCAGCAAGAGATGATGCGTCAGCAGCAAAAGGCCAAGAACAAACGATAAACGATCAACGATAAAATACGATGTATCATGGTAAAACATGATATATCATGAATGATTGAGTATTAGATGAAAAGCTTCCGGATAATGCTGGCTCTTGTGATGCTATTTGCATCATTGCTGTGGCTATTGCTTGGCACCAGCGCTCCGGTCTATGCTATTATTTCAGAGAGGGCACAGATAATTCCCTCCGCCATCCAGGCATCTCTTGGAGCTACTGTCGTATGGATAATTGCTACAATTTTATTCGGGCGAATATATTGTGCTACAGTGTGCCCTGTCGGTACATTGCAGGATATAGTCGTCTGGACACGTCGAAAAACTGATCCCGGACATACATTCCGTTTCGAAGAGGGAGGAAAAGTCAGATATGTCGTATTAGCTGCCTACCTCGGGTCGCTCGTATTGGGTATTTTCGCAGTAGCGTATGCCATCGAGCCATGGAATATTATGCGTAATGCAGCTTCTGCAGTCCGGCCGAATGATACCTTATTGACATGGGGTGCAATTGGAATATCTGTCGGAATCGGAGCCGCTGTCGGACTCGTTGCTCTTGTGGCAATACTCCTGTGGGCATGGAAGAGCGGAAAGGCGTTTTGTACTACAGTCTGCCCAATAGGGACAGCTCTCGGATGCCTTCATTCCCAATCACTCATGCACATTGCAATTGACCCTGACAAATGTATCAGTTGCATGAAATGTGAGGATATATGCGCATCGAAATGCATAAAGGTAGAGCAGCGTTTGGTCGACAACTCCCGTTGTACGCGCTGCTTCGACTGCACCGACGTCTGCCCCAACGATGCCATCCGCTTCCAGCTCAACCGCTCTCGCCATCGACAAACGCCTCTTATGGAAATGCATAATTAGGATGGCATACAGCTTGATCATGATTTGCCATGATGTATCATGATTTACCATGATTTATCATGGATATCAAAATTCTCAATTCCCAATTCTCAATTCTCAATTCAAAATGAAGCAATATTTAGATCTCCTAAATCATATCCTTAAGAATGGCCATCGTAAAGAGGATCGTACCGGCACCGGCACGATCTCCACTTTCGGCTATCAGATGCGTTATGACCTTTCTGAAGGCTTTCCTCTTGTCACGACTAAAAAGACCCATCTGAAAAGTATCATATATGAGCTTCTATGGTTTCTCAAAGGAGACACGAATGTGAAATATCTTCAGGAGCATGGCGTGAGAATCTGGAATGAATGGGCAGATCCGGATGGGAATCTTGGTCATATCTACGGATATCAGTGGCGCTCATGGCCCGATTACAATGGTGGCTTCATCGACCAAATCAAGGAGGCAGTAGAGACTATCAAGCATAATCCGGATTCACGCCGCATCATAGTCAGCGCTTGGAATGTGGCTGATCTCGACAATATGAACCTTCCTCCCTGCCATGCATTCTTCCAGATGTATGTCTGTGATGGAAAACTGTCACTGCAACTCTATCAACGCAGTGCTGACTGCTTCTTGGGGGTGCCTTTCAATATTGCTTCCTACGCATTGCTCACCATGATGCTGGCGCAGGTATGCGGTCTGCAACCCGGAGAGTTTATCCACACACTGGGGGATGCGCACATATATCTGAATCATCTCGACCAGGTGAGCTTGCAGCTGACAAGGGAACCCCGACGGCTTCCTAAGATGAAGATCAATCCCGAAGTAAAAGACATCTTCGACTTCAAATACGAAGACTTCACATTGGAAGACTACGACCCATGGCCCGCCATTAAAGGAGAAGTAAGCGTTTGATGAAAAAACTGACATTTATATGCCGAAGCGACCTTCGTGGTGGTGCGGCAATAGTCACTTATCGCCTTGTCGAGGCGATGCGCAGCATTGGGGTGGATGCAAGGATGCTCGTATGCGAAAAGCTTAGCGATTCTGATTTCGTCAGTGTATGCGCCCCTTCATGGAAGATTCAGTATTGCTTCCTGAAAGAAAGGCTCAATGTCTATCTGCACAATGGCTTCAACCGTAAAGATCTTTTCAAAGTAGATCCGGCAACCGATGGTCTTCCGCTTTGGCGACATCCATGGGTCAAGGATGCAGATGCTGTTATCCTCGGATGGGTCAATCAAGGGATGTTGAGTCTGGGTGGAGTGCGTAAGATATGCCAATTGGGCAAACCTGTGGTGTGGATAATGCACGACATGTGGAATCTTACCGGCATCTGCCATCATGCCGGCGATTGCGACAGGTATAAGTCAGACTGTGGCAACTGTCCGTTGTTGGGAAAACGTGGAGGAATTGAAGATATGTCTCGCCGCACATGGCATGAAAAAGACAAATTATACTTCGAAGAACATCCGCGTTTTGTGGCTGTCAGCACCTGGCTTGCAGAAAAAGCCCACGAAAGCGGCTTGATGAGACGATTGCCTATTGCAGTTATCCCAAATCCTTTCACATTAGACATGGAGGTGATGGAGAGGGAAGAAATTAAAGGGGATGAGAAAGTCGGCCTGCTCTTTGGTGCAGCTCGTATTGATGATCCTATAAAGGGGTTAGGGGTATTTAAGAGGGCACTTGAGATATTGGTCAGCGATCATCCGGAGGTTGCGGAGCATTTGAGGGTAGTCTCCTTTGGCGGGTGTAAGGAAGCAGAGTCGCTTAAAGGATTTGCGGTTGAACATCAGCATTTAGGTTTTTTGAGAGATCAAGAAGAAGTAAGAAACGCTTACAAATCGTGCTCCATAGTGGTGTCGACATCTGATTTCGAAACGCTTCCGGGTACACTCGTTGAGGGTCAAGCTTACGGTTGCATACCTGTAGCCATTGACCATGGTGGACAGCGTGATATCATCGACCATAAAAAGACCGGATGGCTTGCTGCCTGGAATGATTCTGCTGAAGTCAGGGCGGCAAGTATAGCTGAAGGAATCTTGTGGGCATACCAGCATCGCAATAGTGATGAAATGCGGCATAATATGCGTGAATCAGTAGAAAAAAAATTCAACGCGCCCGAAGTGGCACAGCGTATCCTTGATTTTACTTTCAAATAAAGATAAAAAAAGACACTGCAAATGCAGTGTCTTTTCTGTCGGGGTGACAGGATTCGAACCTGCGACCACCTGGTCCCAAACCAGGTGCGCTACCGGACTGCGCTACGCCCCGATTGCAATGGGGATTTCCCTTTTTGCGATGCAAAGTTAATACATTTTTCTTAACTGTGCAAGAAAAATCGTGTTTTTTTAGCGTTT
>CAMWQY010000179.1 GCA_947176355.1 uncultured Porphyromonadaceae bacterium | reverse complement strand
CAGAACATAGCCATGGCCAGAAGGAGCAAAGCAGTCCATCTGGCCCAGGCCTTATCATTTAAATAAATTTGGGTATTTGCCATGATTAGATTTCCTTATCGTGCTCAAGAAGCAGAGTCATGGAAGGACGATCGCATACCTCAGCCGGACCAAAGTACTGAATCGGACCGGGATACTGATAAAGAGTGTTGAGCATAAGAGTCTCGCGCATTGAAGCAAACTTCATATACGGTTTTCCCTTAAGGTCAACGAGAGCCTTTTGAATTACAGGCTTCATGTGGCCATGGCGTTTTTCCATATTCATCATCATTGTGATAGGAATACCACCGGCGATCCAGTTCTCAGGCTTGTCAGTAAGATTGCGAACTGAGCTCATATATCCGGTGACACCGCTATTGATAAGCATTGCGGCATTATAGCCAAGAGCATAGCAGTAGTCAGCATCAAAGTTTGTCGGGTCAGCGCAACGTCCTTCATAACCAAAGAAATGGTGCTGGGTAGCATATTTACCATGATATTGACCATCTTTCTTGAGCTCAGCAAGACGCTTTCCGACCATATCAGCAAGCAGTTCCTCAGTATCGATGAGAGAAACCTGCACATTTCCGTGGCTGTCACGGTCAAGGCTGAGTTGGAGAGCGATGCTCTTCGGAAGAGAAAGGAACAGCTCAGCTTCTGCAGGCTGAAGATATTTAGCGATTGCCTCAAGCTTCTCTTCATCTCTGAGAGAATCGAATTCTGCAGCATGCTCTGCAAGGATATCATTGAGTTGAGCAATGAGAAGTTTCATAGAGGGGATGAACTCAATAAGGCCTTCCGGCACAAGAACTGTACCGAAGTTCCAACCCATCTTGGCACGCTCCACGATCATATAGCAAAGCTGATTGACGATATTGTCGAGAGTCATGCGCTTAGCCTGCACCTCTTCAGAGATCAGACAGTAGTTAGGCTGACATTCAAGTGCACATTCAAGAGCGATGTGGCTTGCAGAGCGACCCATCAATTTTATGAAGTGATAGTATTTCTTTGCGGAGTTACAGTCACGCTGGATATTGCCGATAACTTCAGAATATACCTTACAAGCAGTATCAAAACCGAAAGAAGTCTCAATCCACTTATTCTTAAGGTCGCCGTCAATTGTCTTTGGCACGCCAATCACCTGAACGCCGGCGTTGTTTGCCTTATAATATTCAGCGAGCACACAAGCATTTGTGTTAGAATCGTCGCCACCGATAATGACGAGGGCTTTGATGTTTAATTCCTTGAGAATTTTCAGACCGGCATCAAACTGTTCGGGGCTTTCGAGTTTAGTACGTCCTGAGCCGATGATATCGAAACCACCGGTGTTACGATAGTCCTTAAGGAAACCTTCAGTAATTTCCATATATTGATGATCTACGAAACCTGAGGGTCCCATCAAGAAGCCATAAAGACGATTTTCTTTGTTGAGCTTCTTAAGAGCGTCGAAAATACCGCTGACAACATTGTGTCCGCCGGGAGCCTGCCCGCCGGAAAGGATAATGCCGACGTTGAATGGCTCCTCCACACGCTCAGGATTCTCATCCTGCTTGAACTCCACGATAGGGAGACCGTATGTGTTAGGGAAAAGTTTTTTGATTTCTTCCTGATCGGCCACCGATTCTGTAGGAGCGCCGACTTCGAGTTTCACAGCACCTTGAAGTGCTTTTGGGAGTTTAGGCTGATATTCAGCGCGTACTCTCTGAAGGGGACTTTTTTTCATAGTTGAAACAAAATCTAAAATTTATGTCGTTTTGAACTGCAAAATTAATGAATAAAATCAAGGTATCCAAAAAAAAAGGAAACATTAAGCCGAAAATAAAAGATTCCTATTCAAAAATAATGCAAAACAATTATAAATCGGCCAATAATTTGCAAAATCATGAAAAAAACACTATATTTGCACCTTATCAAATTCTCCAATAAAAAATTTTCAAAAAAATGATTTCTCAATGAGAACAAATATACACAAGCTAATGACCGGAATACTTCTTCTTGTGGCTATCCTGGTTAGCTTTACAGCTTCAGCTGAAATATCCATACTCGATATATCAGCAAAGAATAACGACAGTGAAGAAACCGGCAATTATTCCAGGGAGCTCTATTCTGCGTCTTATCTATGCGACATAGCGGGCTACAACTATAAGGTGGCTGATAACCTGAATGAGGCCATGAAATCCGATCTCATACTGATGGCGAATCTGATCACAGAGACATCCTTCAGCGCCGAAGAGTTGACATTGCTATCCAACTGGATAAAATCAGGAGGAACACTTATTGCACCCGGAATCAGATCATTGAGCGAGGATTGCCATAGCATAATATCAGAAATATTCGGAATAGACGCTACGATGCCCATTAAGCAAAGCAACAGAAGATACTTGATAAACTGGAATCCCGAATTTTTCCAGGACCGGGAACTTGAATACATAGATGAAGAAAATGAACGCACCACATCAATCGGAAAGATAAAAAGCTTCACCTTTTCTCCCGAAGCCTGCGACGTGCTTGCCTCGTATGATAATGGAGATGCTGCCGTAGCAAGGCACAAATATGGAGAAGGGAGAGCCTATCTTGCCGGAATATCATGGCGTGATGTGGTGCAGATGAATCAGCTCAACAAGGATAAGGAAGCATCCAGGCAATACAACAATGGATTTGAACCCTCTGCGGATGTATGGGCATTTTTCATACGCTCAATATACCCCATGACTACGGGACTTGGCGTTTGGAAATTCACGGTCCCTGCCGGCTATATTCAATTGCTCATACCGACACACGACTGCGACAGCCGCACTGCATTCGATGAGATGCACTTCATGTCGGAATATGAAAAATCGATCGGCTTGAGCGGGCATTATTTTCTCACCACCCACTATTTCAGCGACAAAAAGAATTTCGGACATTCATATCTTTCGGATTTTTACAATGAAGAGACCATACCGAATGCAATCCGGCTGCTGGAAGATGGACATACAGTAGGGAGCCACTCCGTATGCCATTTCCCGGATTTTAACAAGACAAGCAATACGGATGTCGTAACTCCTGAGGAATATGCTCAAAGAGCCACTTGCTTAGACGGCAAAAGCACCGGGGCATCAACATGGGCAGAAATAGTGATGTCAAAGCAGATTCTGGAAAAAGATTTAGGCAATAGTGTAATATCATTCCGCAGCGGGCATCTATGTGTGAACAAAGACTTCCACTCCATGCTTGAAGAGGGAGACTATCTTTTCCAATCATGCTATACAGCCGGCGACCTTCTTTCTGAGTTTCCATTTTTTGGAAGAATAGGCAATGATATCAGCCTTGAGCAATCTACGGTGCTTACCATGCCGCTACACATGTCGGATGTATATAACAACAAGGAAGGGGAACCTCTCAACAACGACACATGGAACACTCATCGCGCTCCTGATGAATGGGAAAGCGCCATGGCAAAGCTTAGAGGCAACTATGCCTCTGCAATTCTTCTCATTCATCCAAACCGAGATTGGAAAATGACACTGGAGCAACGACTTATCGACAGATTAGATCAGACAGAAGTGGGCTTATACAATTTTGAAGAATACGGACACTTTTGGCTGTCGCGTCTTAACTGCCAATTTACTTATTCCTATAATGAACAAGAAGGAATCATAACCATCATCACGGATACCGAAGACTTAAAGAAAAGCTTGATGACTTTTGGAATAGACGTGACTGACAAACCGGTGAATGAAGTCATCATCAGCAACGCTGATGCCACAGAGACCTTGACTGCTACTTTAAAAGAGCTCTCTGAAACCCGCTATCTCGCTGTTCCCGACGTTCCGGCAAACGATTTGTCGGCAGGAAATATTAAAGACGATCATTCTTTCGGCAGCATAGGAGAAATTGGATCAGTGTTCGATATAAATGGGACAATAATCTCGACCTTCAAATCGAAAGATGCATTAAAAAATATACTGAATGACCTTCCCAAAGGGATCTACATCATAAAAGGAATATCTTCCACAAAGAAAGTAATAATTTGATTAGCATCCCTTTCCCAAAAGCATACAAATATAAATACAATCAGAAAAGACTACCAATAGATGGACCATAAGACATTTATAGAAATATTGAGCAAAAAGATCAATGCAGGCAAAGAGGAGACCTCGGATATGATCGGTGCTTTTTGCCATGTGCTGACAGAGGCTGCCCTTGATGGAGACACAGTCACGTTTCCGGGGTTCGGAAGTTTTGAACCGCATAAACGTATCGAGAGGATAGCAAAGCATCCTTCGAATGGGAAAAGGATGCTTATTCCTCCAAAGATCACATTGACGTTTAAACCTTCAACATTGTTAAAACAGAAAGTCCGCAACCATGAATAACAAAATTACCTTTCCCAAGCTCGCCACCTTGCTTGCAGACCATTCCGGAAGGTCGAAAAGATTCTCAGAAGACTTTCTGAGGGAATTCTTCTCACTTATAAGCGAAACCCTCGAAAATCAAGAAACAGTAAAAGTCAAAGGATTAGGTACATTCCGACTGACACGAGTAGAGGCAAGGAAGAGCGTCGACGTCACTACCGGCGAACCCATGGAAATAGCCGGTCATACTAAAGTCGTATTCACACCGTCAAAGGAACTTGCTGACGCAGTGAATGCTCCATTTGAAGCATTCACTGCAATCGAAATAAGCGACGACGCCGATATCGAGCAATTATTTTCCAAAGAAGAGATATTGCAAGTAAAAGAAGAAGAGAGTTGCGAAGACTCTATCAACGAAGATGCAAAAGACGACATTGAAATCAAAGACGAATCTGAAGATGCAATGACAGACATCAGTGGAGACGATGAAGAGGCTGAAGAATCAGAGGTAGACATCGAAGAAACCGATGAGACGACTGAGTCAGCAACGAGCGCTGTTGAAACCGAAGAAGCATCTGATGAATCGGCGGAAGAAGAGGAGGACGAAGCAGCGGAAATCGAAGTAGAAGGAGAAATCAGAACTCGAAGGACTTGGGTAAGGACTCTCCTAATAGGCCTTGCAGCTGCAGTGGTAGCTCTTTTTGCTACATTTATCATCTGGTATGTCTACGAAACCAATGATTTCAACAAAAAGTTTACAAAACCGGATATAACTGCATCAGCTGATCAAGACCCGGGCTATATAATAGAAAAAGATGGGAATGGAGTATATCATGCAGATACAGATACTGCAGATATAACTGACAGCGAAGAGGAAGCCGGCAGCGCCATAGATGCTGAAGGACAAGAAGAGGTGCCCACAGCACCATCCGACGCAATAGTTTATGACACCATTGGCACTACCAGATATCTCACCACAATGGCTAAGGCCCATTATGGGAATTATAATCTATGGCCATATATCTATCAAGAGAACAAATCATTTCTTGGTCACCCGGACAGAATACGCCCGGGCACTCCTGTCGTGATTCCGAAACTCAGCAAATATGGAGTTGACCCCTCACGGGCAGAAGACATTGAGAAAGCAAAGAAATTGGGAGTAGAGATCTATGCACGATATGGCAAGAAGATATAGCATAGATGAGCCCATATTAAAGACTTATCTATGGATTTAGATATTATGAACCATTGTGAATGTTAGAAAGAATCGGTTGTTTTCTTACCAAAACTGATTTTTTTTGAAAAAAAATTTGCACGAATCAAAAAAAAGCATTAACTTTGCATCGCAAAAGGGGAACGAAGTTTCCGATTTAAGCAAATGGTTCCATGTCCGAGTGGTTAGGTAC
>CAMWQY010000178.1 GCA_947176355.1 uncultured Porphyromonadaceae bacterium | reverse complement strand
TCCAGCCTTCGATTCTGCGCGTCTCGGAAGAGAAGTTGACTCCGATCTTGAAGAGCTTACGTCTATCTGTCACAAACTAATCTGATTTTCCAGTCTTCGATGCATCGCGTTTCCGAAGAGAAATTCACCCCAATCTCTATCAATTGTCGAGAGTCCATTTGGAACTTTCGGCTATATTTTTTCTCCTCAATCTGCTTTAATGCCTGTTCTGCACTTCCATTGTATTTCAGTTCAATTACATAAATGTAGTCTTCTGTCTTAATGACTATGTCTATGCTACCGTCAGAAGTAGCTGATTCGGTTTCAGTGTCCAACCCTATGAGATCCATTAGGATGTAGAAAGCATTGTGGAAGTTATTTTCGTTATCCATCTTCATCTTGAAATGTACGCCGGCAAAATATGCCTGGAGACACTTCATGGCAGCTTCTGTATTCCCTAAGATGAAATACATCACCATATCTGACACTATCTTCTTTTCTTCTTTGTCAGATTGGCTTTTTACATAGTAGGGCAGCAGGACTTTGAAAAGGCCATCTTTCACTTCATTGTTCGGTATGCCAAGCCTATAGCGTTTGATTTTCTGCTGATAACTTTTTATGGTGAGATATCCTGTCTGATATAGTAAGGCAAGCGGTTGGGGGCTTAATAGATCAAGTCCCTTAAGATCATCATCTGTACAATATGTATCAAACATTTCCTCAAGATTGGCATGTACCCTTTTCAAGGTCTCTGCAACGAGTTTTGGCATACCGGTGTCATTCCAGTAATTACCGATTTCTGAGTCTGCCATAGCGTTTAGGAGCGACCAGGGATTGTAGATGTCGCTACCGTTTTGGGCAAATCTATATCCGTCGTAGTTTCTTTTTAGTTGGAGCAAAACTTCATCAAAATCCACACCTTCCTTTTCGGCTAATTTTGAAATGCCGGCCTTGAGGTTACCAATAAGTTCTTTCTCTGTAATGCCGCAGATATCGGCGAATTGATCTAAGAAAGAGATATCCCTAAGATTGTTGAGGTCTGAGAAAACGCTGAGTTTCCCAAAACGACTGACACCTGTCAGAAATACCAAACGAATATGCTCAGCCGAACTCTTAAAGTTGGAGTAAATTGAAGAGAGTTTATTACGGTAATGCTCAATATGATCTTTTTTATTGATGTTCGCCACTAATGGTTTATCATACTCGTCAACAAGAATTACTACCTGTTTCCCGGTCTTCTCGTGCGCAGTCTTGATAATAGTCTTGAAGCGCTGGGAGTAATTTTCATCCTTAACATCCACACTGAATCTTTTTTCCCAATCCCTGAAATGATTGTCAAGTACTCCATCAAGAAGTCCAAGCTCGTCATAACTGTCGGTATTGAGATCAAGCCGAAGCACAGGATATGGCTGCCAGTCCCAATCCGTAGAATCAATATAAAGTCCTTTAAACAATTCCCGATTTCCTTCGAAAAAATATTGAAGAGTTGACAGGAAGAGACTTTTGCCAAACCGGCGGGGTCTGGCAAGAAAATAGTATTTGGATTGACTTGCCACTATTTTCTCCACAAATGCCGTTTTGTCAATATAAAGGGCATTACCCTCGCGCAGGGTCTTGAAATCCTGCTGTCCTATCGGATATTTTACATTTGTCTCTTCCATTATTCACATTTTCTTGCAAAGATAATGCTTTTATGTCGGCTATGCAACTGAAATAATGAGAAATTTCCAATAGCTAATGACGAGGAGCGAAGCGTAGGCGAGAATAGAGAATCGGTTGTGTAGCGTCTGACTTCTCAAGGTAGAGGCGGTGGAGAAGGGGATTAGTGTCGGAGGTCTGCTTCATCACCCTTATCTCCATGCCGTATGATGCCTCGTGGAGGAAGGAGAGTTCAAGACGGTTGACGATGTTAGCGTCGTAGGTCTGCATATCAAACTGATTGAGGAGCAGGTCGATGTAGCGTACTGTATTTACGTGGCGGTAGAAATCTATGTCGCAGTATTTGAAGCGATAGAGGGATTCTTTGCCGTCCGGTTCGATGCGTACATGCTTCTCCTGCATCGGAATGGGACATTCGATGTCGGATATCCATTCAGGGTTGAAATTGAGTCCTGAAAGACCGGCGTTGCTGCGGTCTGAGGTGTTGAGAACCATCCAGATGGAGCGGGCATAGCCTAAGATATTGCCGTCTGCGTCTGATATGGAGAAAGCACGGCGCGAGAAATGGCGGTTCCAGTCCTCGACCCATGTGGTTATGCTGTAGTTGGTGTTTTCGTGAGGGTAGCGGTCCATCTCCACTGTAAGTCGGGATAGTACCCATCCCATGTCGGGAGAAGGCATTGATGGATTTCCGATTTCAAGGATATTAGCGTGTTCGGTTGCCACGTCGATGAGTTTCTGTGCCAGAAGGGGGATTGACATCTCCTGCTGCGCGTTGCATTCGGCAGCTGAGAGATAGTATTTGCGTGTTATTACACTTTCTTTTTTTGAAAATTCCATTATTGCGGGTAAATATTTATCTAAGTTATGTATATTTTTAATAATAAAAATTGTTGTCAATATTAGAACACGTATAATGCGTAAAATTCCTTATATCATGAAAAAAATATTATTAATTACAATTATCATTATCGCGACTCTTGGTTGCAAAGCCCAGCAGGCGCTCTGGGGGTTTTCTCAGACCATATCTCCTGAGGTCCATCCTGACAAAACGGTTACTTTCAGAATGTATGCACCGAATGCTGAAAAGGTGCAGGTGACAGGTGATTTTCTTCCTGCTGTGCAGATAGATACTCCCCAGGGAAAGGCAGATGTTCCCGGGATTGCTGATCTTGTGAAGAATGCGGATGGAGTATGGGAATTCACAAGCGATGTTCTGTCGCCCGAATTGTATTCCTATTCGTTTATCGTGGATGGACAGAAGATGCCTGACCCATCAAATGTATATCAGCTACGTGATATATCCACTATCACCAACGTGTTCCTTGTCGATGGTAATTACGCAGAGTATTTCAAGGTCAATGATGTTCCCCACGGCACGGTATCAAAAGTTTGGTATGACAGTCCCACATTGGGCAAGGACAGGCGCATGACTATCTATACTCCACCGGGGTATGAGAAGGGTGACAAACGTTATCCGGTATTCTATCTCCTTCACGGTATGGGAGGAGACGAGAACGCTTGGTCGGAGCTTGGTCGCGCTACGCAGATCCTCGATAACATGATAGCACGTGGCGAGGCAGAGCCTATGATTGTGGTAATGACAAATGGCAATGTTGATATGGAAGGAGCTCCGGGAGAGACAAGTCTTGGTTTTATTCAACCTACAACCCGGCTTCCCAAGACTATGGAGGGCTCTTTTGAACAGCATTTTCCTGATGTCGTTAAGTTTGTCGATACTAACTATCGTACTATTGCCGACAAGCAGCACCGTGCCATCGCCGGTCTTTCTATGGGTGGTTTCCATTCGCTTCATATTTCCAAGGAATATCCGGACATGTTCGATTACATAGGTCTTTTCTCTGCAGCTATACTCCCACGCGAGGGCTCTACATCTCCAATCTACGACAATTTAGACCAAAAACTTGCCACTCAGTTTGCCAACGCTCCTAAGCTATATTGGATTGCTATCGGCGATAAGGACTTCCTCTATGACGCCAACAAGGAATACCGCAAGATGCTCGACGACAAAGGCTATAAATATGTATATCGTGAAAGCCCTGACGGACATATATGGAAAAACTGGCGCATATACCTCACTGAATTCCTACCACAGCTGTTCAAATAAATGAAGATTAGGATCAAGAATATGGTTTGTCGCCACTGTGTGGCGAAGGTGGCTGAGGTCACGTCTCGTATACCTGAACTGGAGTTGCTTGGTGTCGAGTTGGGTTCAGTGACGGTAGAGGGTAATCCTTCAGAAGAGGTCATCGATCGTCTTGACGGGGAATTGCGAAAAGAAGATTTCGAAGTGATACGCTCGCGAGAGGAAGTGATCGTCGCTGAAATCAAGATGAAGCTTATGGATTTGGCGCGTGACGGAGAAGGAGTAAAGGTTGACATTAGTGCAACGCTTCAAGACTCACTGCACATGTCTTTCCGCAACTTATCACGTATTTTCGCCTCTGTAGAAGGACGCACAATAGAAAACTATTTCACTGCCTTGCGCATAGAGAGGATCAAGGAATTGCTTCTTGATGATCAACTAACTCTGAGCGAGATAGCATACGAGACAGGTTTTTCCTCTGTCCCTCATCTGAGCACCCGCTTCAAGCAGGCCACGGGCATGACCCCGACCCAGTTCCGCGAAATAGGCATCCGCACCCCATTGCCGGAGGTATAACAGATTGGCAGAAATATATAATGCATTTTAAAGCAATCCGTAGTAACTTTGCATCTGAATTATTAACAGAACATCGTTACTATGGATTTTTTTGACTCGCTTTTGTATATGCTCAATGAGATGTCGCCCTATATCTTGTTGGGTTTCCTGATTGCCGGACTGCTGCATGCATTCGTGTCGCGAGAGACATTCGCCCGGCATCTTTCCGGCAATTCATTAGGAACAGTCGTGAAGGCTGCCCTCATCGGCGTTCCTCTGCCGCTCTGCTCCTGTGGTGTGCTTCCCACTGCTATCGCAATGCGCAGAAATGGAGCGTCTCGTGCCGCTTCATCCGCATTCCTTATCTCCACGCCCCAAACCGGAGTGGATTCCATAGCTGCCACATGGTCATTGTTGGGTCCGGCATTTGCCGTAATGCGCCCCATAGCGGCTCTTGTGACGGCTGTTTTCGGTGGAGCCGCAGTTGGCACCACGGAACGAAATTCAGAAGGAACGGAGGCTTGTATAGTGGCTTCGGATGCTGTCGAGGAGCGGCCCTCTTCCTTTGGCGGTAAGATCGTAGCTTCTTTGCGCTATGGTTTCGTGGATCTTGTAGGGAGTATCGGTATATGGCTAACTGTGGGCCTCATTATCGCAGCACTTATTACAGTCTATGTTCCGGCTGATTTCTTCGCTATTCTTGGCAATAAACCAATAGTGTCGATGATTATAGCCCTTATAGTAGCTGTCCCGATGTATGTATGCGCCACCGGTTCGATTCCAATCGCTCTTTCGCTTATATTGAAGGGACTTTCCCCCGGCACGGCATTTGTATTGCTGATGGCAGGTCCTGCAGCTAATTTCGCTTCATTTACCCTAATTTCGCGTGAGATGGGTAGAAGGGCTGCGATAGTATACCTTGGCTCGATCATCGTCGGAGCGATGGCCATGGGGCTTGCCATAGACTATCTTATGCCTGCACGGTGGTTTGCTATCAGCCATGACTCGGCGATGCACGGGGCATGTCATCATGAATTCAGCACATTCTCCACAATATGCTCCGCCATACTTGCAGGATTGCTGATATATTCACTTATTCGCAGATTTTATAATCCAAAAACAAATATACGTACAGATATGACACAGGAATACATCATCACGGGGATGAACTGTCCCCACTGCCAGAATGCAGTAAAGAAAGCTATCGCAGCCGTAGACGGCGTTGACACCGTAGAAGTCGACCTACACGCAGGGCTTGCCACAGTAGACGGCAGCGTAGACCACGCAGCTGTTATTGAGGCTGTCCACGCAGCTGGCTTCGAAGCAAGCTTAAAGTGATTTATAGACTCGCATGGACGGGCACGGAGTGCCCTTTATTACTAAAAAGACACACGTCTCATCCGTCGTCGCACAAAAAATGCTCCTGAATTCTTTTCGAGTTCAGGAGCATTTTTTTTCACAGTATTAAATTTAATTCATAATTCATAATGCACAATTC
>CAMWQY010000177.1 GCA_947176355.1 uncultured Porphyromonadaceae bacterium | reverse complement strand
CCAAAGTCAAACAACGTAATAAAGCATGCTCCGCATGCGCCCCCGCGCGTCAATCCAGTGTAGTTAGCGCACTCCGTGCGCGTTCCCCCGCATCAATCCCCACCGAGTCCAAAAACGTAATAAAGCATGCTCCGCATGCGCCCTCGCGCGTCAATCCAGTGTAGTTAGCGCACTCCGTGCGCGTCCCCCCGCATCAATCCCTACCGAGTCAAACAACGTAATAGAGCATGCTCCGCATGCGCCCCACCGAGTCCATTGGGAAACCAGCAAAACGACAATGAATTCCTAAATCAAAAATTTATATTATAGCAATGAGAAATTACCGGAGACGTGGAGAAGAGAAAGAAAATAGACCATCCCTACATAGTAGCGGTATTTACCTGTCGGTGGTTCCGCATTCCATAGTTGCTCTATGAAGTCTTTTGCCAAAGCCTTCTTCTCAACATCCTCAGATTTAGCCAAAGCCAATGCTCCGACAGCATTCGACCCAGCCATGCCGCACGTATAGCCATCAAATGCATTCGTGCCGTCTAAGTTGAAATGGGCATGACTGCAACCATCCTTTTTGAAGAAATTGAGCAGCCTGCCAATCACTTCGCCTTGACGGTCAATGTCTTTCCCTGTAAGATAGGCATCCATTCCGATATTCATGGCGCAACGTATGGCATCATACATGTATATTGACGTGTCATAACCTGCTTGAGGCCATGCGTATGGGGTGGCATCATAGTTACTGTAGTCAGGATGAAGACCAGTCACCGGATGTGCGCTTTTTGCAAGATGTTCTCTGGCAGCGGAGGCTGCTTCTCTCCAGAAATCATTGTTTGAAGAAGCCTTTATAGCCCAGAAATCAAGGAAAGCGGGCAACATATATGAGGGATCAGTAAAGACATGTCCCACGCTGTCCGGCACAAAGGTAATCAGCTTATTATCCTTATCAAAGAGATCATATACTCCGGTGACATCACCATCTTTCGACATTATTTTTTCAAGAATCTGATTTGCTTCGGCAGTATATTCCGGTTTGTTCCATTTCTCACCGGCAAGCAATAGGGAAGTGACATAATATAATTCTCCGTCTGAGGCATTGCTTCCCCCAATCTTTGTGCCGTCAGGATCGCACTGCCAACAAAAATAGCCATCCCAAGGAGAATCCGTGCTATATGCCATGTGCTCCTTGCTCCAACGCCAAAGCCGATCAAACACCTCAGGCTTATCGAGCTGCACGCTTATCATCATGCCGTAAGACATCCCTTCAGTCCTGACATCGTTGCTGCCGGTGTCTAATATTAAACCCTTGTCTCCGTCAAGATAGTAGACACTGTGTTGGTCTGCGTTTTCATACACAGACATATCTCCCGGGGTAAAGAAATGATTCCATACTCCATCTATCTTGGCTCTTGTTTCTTCATCAGACTTGCCAAGAATAGTATTGAAATAATTCTCTCCATAACAAATCGAGCTTGACATCAGCATTATTCCTGATGCGAGCATCATCATTACCTTTTCTAACCTTTCCTTCATTCTGCAAATTTAGTCAGATTTTACGAATCCCACAAATTTCTTACCCAAATTTTCTTTTCTCTTACACGACTCTTTTATTTAGAAATTCTATTCTGTTGGAGTCGGTGGTTTCGTCAGATAGTGAAGTGGATGTTTAGGCGCAGAATTTTTTTCTTGCGCTATCTCAGGAAACGAACTTGCAGAATTGGCGCAGATCTATTATATCGAGATTTTGTCGCCGAATTACATCAAAAATATTCTTTCTGCGTCGCTTCTGCCAGTTCAAAGTATAGTAGGAGAAAAGAACACTTCTGCGCCTAAATTCTATAATCCCACCGAAAGAGCTTCCTCCATTCTGTCGTAGATGTCTCTGCGTGCTCCAGCCGATGCGAAGCAGGCCGTAATCATTGCGATCTTGCCAAAACCGAGTCGCGAAGCTCAAATGATCGTTAATCGTTTATAGTTAATCGTTGAAAAAACTTTGCGCCTTTGCGTGAGATTTTTCGAAAGTTGAGTGAGTTAATTAGATTTTGTGATAACCCCATCTTTAGCATAGAAGATGCGAGGAATCCCGATTGACGCAAACTTAGAATATATATTTCGGTCATTCTGGGCAGATACAGGAAGTGTCAGATTATTCTCAGTCCAGTATCGCTCCACGTCTAGCGCTCCTTCCTCGCGTGAAATACATATATATATCGATTGTTCCGCTTCCGGAAGCGATTGGTTTTCTTCGTATTGTTTCTGCAGGAGCGGCAATTCTCTCTGACAGTCTGGGCAAGTAGTGTTGAAAAAAACGATGATTAGAGTGGCATCGTATGAATCGGCAGACGACACCTTCTGACCATCTATAGTCACAACCTCGAACTCAGGAAGCGCATCGCCGGGCTGAAGAAACCATTCCGGTTCCTCCTTCTCACCGACACATCCTCCCATCAGCATCAATAAGCATGCCAACACAATCAACTTGAAATTCGTCTTCATACCGCAAAATTAATCAATATAATCCAAACCACCAAATAAGCCATACCGTGCGCGCCCCACTGAGTCCAACAACGTAATAAAGCATGCGGAGCATGCTCTGTTACGTTGTCTGCATTCGGGAGGATATTATAGAATTTAGGCGCAGAACTTTTTATTTGCTCCGACGATGGTTGGAACTGGCAGATGGGGCGCAGAAGCTCGCTCGCTGCGCTTCGCATCGAATAAATGAGACAGACCAGAGATTCGCGCGTCAGGTAACGTAATAAAGCATGCTCCGCATGCGCCAGCGCGCGTCCCAGAGTAGTTAGCATGCGCCCCCACCGCGTCAATCTGTCCCAATGTAAAGCAAGCCGAGTCCAAGGGTAATATGCAATGCGGAGCGCAGCGAGCGAGCCTTCGCGCACTTTGCTTCCGAGTGAAGTATTGGTAATTCATAATTCATAATTAAGCTCAGCGAGCCCTTTGCGCCTTTGAGTGATTAATCCTTTTCCGAAGAGGGCGATAGTGTTGCGAACGCAGTGAGCAAGAAAAGATTCGCAAAAAAATGTCCTCCCTGAACCGATTTGGACCAACTTCACTCTTGCACAATCCCGAAATCAGCATTAATTTTGTGTCGGCTCGTAGCCGTATGCTGTAGAACATGCAAAGAATCCTAAAGAAAAATAGCATAAAAAATTGGGCATTCTTCAAAAAATGTATTAACTTTGCAAAGTTACTATTGCCGACGGCCCATTCGGACCCATTCCGATAGAGATCGGGATGCGGCGATAGCGACAACGCCAAAGGCATTTTGCCGTTGTCCCGAGTATCGAAATCGCCAAAACTGCATACTTGAGGGGAACATTCGGTGAAGAATGCCCATTTTCTGGATATCCATATATCAAGGATGGACTGTATCCATCCGAGATGACACTCATATCCGGACGTGGGGCTACGCAGTCTTCAGTTCTCTCAAGGAAGGTGTTTGGCGATACCTGATACTCAAGGACGTGACGCAGAATAGCCTCACGTCTTTGGCGTTTTTATAGGTAACAGCGCAGTGAGGTCGCACATCGTGAAACAACCATGTCAAAAGTATTCCGAGTAACACCCAAGCGCACGAAGCGCGTCAACGGCACCGTCCTCACCCCGGAGATGTCGGTCATCGTCACCACGACCCAACACACCTCCACCCCCTTCTACAACGGCGCCAAAGAGCTCCAGGACGCCTACGCCCGCCTCTACGCCTTCGACTACCGCAAGGCCTGCTGCTCCCCGAACGACTTTGACTTCGTAAAACTCGACTAAACACAGTTATAAATGACTAATAGATATCAAATATGTTACCATTAATATTACTAGTTGGGGCAGGTCTTGCCACGAGTATTGGAGGTATGATTTATGCATCCAATGAATCGAGGAAAAGACTGAACCAACGTATAATGAACGCAGGTGGACTTTCGAAAGTCAATGCTGTGACTTTGATTAGTTCAAACTATAAAGGCAAGGTAAAGACCAGCGGGAAAGGAATCCCAATTAATTCTGATGGTGATGATTGGGAAACTTGTGAATTTGAGTTGAAGTTAGCCGCAGCAAGAGTTAACTGTAATATTGTCACTAATGTCAGAAAAGAAGGTAATCGAAGAGACGGCTTTAGATTCTCAGGTATAGCATATAGAAAAGGGTAAAAAAATCATGTATACATTCCATATAGATACCAATAAAACATATAACGCAAAACACGATATACGAATAATCAAGTATGATAATAACCTTCTTGTAATCGTTCCATCAACAGCTAATTGGATTGTTTTACACTCATCTATTCAATTAGACATCCTAAAAGCCCTGATTAAGGGGAATTCCATAAAAATGGTTATTAATAAATTCCATCAAAATAAAGAGGATGTTAATTTTGTAATAACTCAGATTGAGGCAAGACGTTTTTTTACAAAGGAAGTGCATAATATAACAGATGAGAGTATTAGCTTACACTTATATCTTACAAATAGCTGTAATTTGAAATGCCCTCATTGTTATATGTTCTCTGGAACAAAAGAAGAAAATGAACTTTCCACAGACGAAATATTGAATCTATTAAAACAATTTAGAGAAGTTTACCATGGGGAGCAAGTTATTCTGTCAGGAGGAGAACCTACTATGCGACCCGACATAGCTAAAATAGTATCTTATGCTTCCGAATTGGAATTAGAGACCAAATTACTGACAAATGGATCTTTTTTATCTAAAGAGGAATTTTTATCTCTACTTCCATATCTATGCGAAGTTCAAATTAGTATTGATGGGTACTCCGAAGAATCCAATTCTACAATCAGAGGGAAAAACCATTTTCAACGTGCTCTTAAGTGTGTAGATATACTTATTTCCCATGGCATTTCTACATCTATTGCTATAACTCCTACTTTAGAATCAATCCAATCAAGTTCTGAAAAGTATATCATTTTTGTTAAAGAACTACTTGAAAAGTACAAAGGGAAATCTCTGGAGATTAAATTTGCGGAATCCCTCTCACCAGGTAGGAATATCAATCCATCTTCAAAGTATAATAACGAATATCAACTAATTATAAATTCCATACAAAAGAATATCTACGGTGATGAATATGAGCTTGTTGAATTTATTAGCCGTATGCGTTCAGATGCAATTATGAATAATTGTTCATATGGTTCATTATCTATCTCTTCCATAGGAAACGTATACTTATGTCCAGAGATTGGACAAGTTTCACCAATTGCTAATATTAGAACTCATTCTCTTTCAGAGATTTATACTTTGGCATCTAAAGCGGAAGCGAAAAGTCAAATCACCATGCTCAAACCATGTAATGAATGTGAGTTATTGTTTATATGTGGAGGTGGGTGTAGAATAAAAGAATTTTCTTCGTATACTACTAACGAGTCAATAAACAACGTACGAAAATGTTCTAGTGTAATTAAAGAACGATTTTATAAAATGATGATTGAAAGTAACGAATATCTATATATGCCATTAGAAAGATAATACTTACACAGGGAAAAAGAAGCCTTCCCATATAAGTACTAGTGTGTGTTGTGGCTTCTATAATTAAATTACAAGGAAATATTATGACGATAAAATTTGATCCTAAAGAAATCAAACAGAACATCGTGATAGCCGGAAATCTCAAAAAAGGCTGTTCATGTTGGAATGGAGCATGGTTCAATGGAAAGTGATGGTATGAATTAAGTCTTATCATCAACAACAAGCAAACATGTCTAACTTATTGAGGATCTATTCTTGTACCAGTTTAGATCCTCAATAAACAAATATTGTTTATGAAGAAATTATTTGAAGTTCCGTATAATTTTGATGAAAAGTTAATCAAATAC
>CAMWQY010000176.1 GCA_947176355.1 uncultured Porphyromonadaceae bacterium | reverse complement strand
GATATTTTCTGCGTCATTGGCACGAGCCTCGCAGTATATCCCGCAGCAGGCCTGATCTACAGCGTCCGTCCCGGAGTTCCTATCTACTACATCGACCCGAACCCTGCCTCGACGCCCGCCATCCCCAACCTGACAGTAATACCAGAGCCCGCCACCAAAGGCGTCCGGACCCTCGCCCGATTACTAACGATGAACGATTAACGATCAACTATCAACGAGCATTTGACAATTTCGGTTCTTAGGAGCGGAGCATACAGGGCTTTTTTGCACAAAATTGTATATATGCGCTGATTATTAAATTTTGTTAAACCTTTTTTAACATTTGCGTTTAGTTAACATATTTTGCTTATCTTTGTAAGTGCAAAGATGAGCAAATTGTTTTTTGCTACTTTGCCAATCTTTGATTTAAACGTATAAACTACAAAATATGGCAAAAATACAAGGAGCCGTGACTGTCAATAAAGAGCGGTGTAAAGGATGCAATCTATGTGTGGTAGCCTGCCCCACTGACACTCTTTCGCTTCAGCCTCTTGAAGTGAACGACCGTGGCTATCACTTCGCATATATGTCTAACCCAGAAGCTTGTATCGGCTGCTGTAGCTGTGCTTTAGTCTGCCCCGATGCCTGCATTGAAGTGTATCGCGTCAAATTAGACTAAACCACTACCACTTGAAAACCAGAAAACCCACCAGATATGAAAGAAATCACCCTAATGAAGGGTAATGAAGCGATAGCTCATGCCGCCATCCGATATGGATGCGACGGATATTTCGGCTATCCGATCACCCCTCAGTCGGAAGTCCTTGAGACTCTCGAAACGCTCATGCCTTGGGAAACGACAGGCATGGTAGTAGTGCAGGCTGAATCGGAAGTGGCTGCCATCAACATGGTGTATGGCGGAGCGGCAACCGGAAAGGCAGTCATGACTTCATCATCGTCGCCCGGTGTCAGCCTAAAGCAAGAAGGTATTTCCTATATAGCAGCATCATCACTCCCGGCTCTGATTCTCAACGTAATGCGCGGAGGCCCCGGACTCGGAACGATCCAACCCTCACAAGCAGACTATTTTCAGGCAGTCAAAGGCGGCGGTCATGGCGACTATCACCTGATAGTGCTTGCTCCATCCACTGTGCAGGAAATGGCAGACTTCGTTGGTCTTGGTTTCGATCTGGCATTCAAATATTGTAATCCTGCCATGATCCTTGCCGACGGAATAGTCGGGCAGATGATGGAAAAAGTGGTTCTGCCCGAGCAACGCCCCCGCCGCACAGATGCCGAAATCCGCGAGCAGTGCCCATGGGCTGTCACAGGACGCCACGGTCGCCGCAAACGCAATATCGTCACCTCCCTCGAGCTGGAATCAGACAAAATGGAAGTGATCAATGAGAAGCTTCAAGCAAAATATCGCGAAATAGAAGCCAACGAAACCCGCTGGGAAGAGATCGACACCGCTGATGCCGACTATCTTATCATCTCATTCGGCTCCGTGGCTCGAATCTCTACAAAGGCGAAGGAAATGGCAGAAGAAGATGGCTTGAAGGTAGGCATAATCCGCCCGATCACCCTCTGGCCTTTCCCATCAGAAGCTATCCGCAAGGCAGCCGAAGGGAAAAAGGGAATCCTCGTCGTAGAGCTAAATGCAGGGCAGATGATAGAAGATGTCCGGCTCGCCGTGCATGATTCACTCCCCGTAAAGCATTTCGGACGCATGGGCGGCATCATCCCGAGCCCATCTGAGATAGTCAACGCCCTCAAGGAAAAATTAATAGAGAATTCTTAAGGCCAACAAGCCTTTAAATCTCTTAAAGCCTTTAACGAAAATGAATCTCCAAGATATAATAAAGCCTGAAAACAAGGTTTACGCTGCTCCCGAACTCCTTGATGAGGTCAATATGCACTATTGTCCGGGCTGCAGCCACGGAGTGATCCACAAGCTTGTGGCTGAAGTGATTGCTGAGCTTGGCATAGTGGAGCGTGCCGTCGGCGTTTCCCCTGTAGGTTGCGCTGTATTCGCCTATAATTATATTGATTGCGACTGGATCGAGGCTGCCCATGGACGTGCCCCTGCAATCGCAACAGCTGTCAACCGCCTTTGGCCCGAGAATGTGGTCTTCACTTATCAAGGCGACGGCGACATGTCGGCAATCGGCACGGCTGAGACAATCCATGCCGCAAACCGAGGGGAAAATATCGTAATGATCTTCGTCAACAACGCCATCTATGGCATGACCGGCGGACAAATGGCTCCTACTACTCTGCTGGGACAAAAGACCGCAACTTCCCCTTACGGACGCCGCGTAGATCTTAACGGATATCCATTAGAGATCACCAATCTTCTGAAAGAACTCGACGGCACATGCTACGTCACTCGCCAAAGTGTGCACACTCCCGCCAACGTCCGCAAGACAAAGGCAGCACTGAAGAAAGCATTCCAAAACGCAATCGACAAGAAGGGAACTTCGGTAGTGGAAGTAGTATCCACCTGCAACTCCGGCTGGAAGATGACCCCGGAGAAAGCCAACGAATGGATGGCACAGCACATGTTTGAGAAATATCCACTCGGTGATCTAAAAGTATAATAATGACATGAAAACTGAAATAATAGCTGCCGGATTTGGAGGACAAGGTGTACTCTCAATGGGGAAGATCCTTGCATATTCCGGACTTATGGACGATAAGGAAGTGACTTGGATGCCATCTTACGGCCCTGAACAGCGCGGAGGCACAGCCAATGTCACGGTCATCCTCAGCGATGAGCGTATCTCATCACCGGTGCTTGACACGTACGACATTGTCATCGCCCTCAACCAACAGAGCCTCGACAAATTCGGACCTCGTGTGAAGCCGGGTGGAATGCTGATCTACGACACCAACGGCATACACAAGCACCCGGAACGCACCGATATCCGCATCCACCCCATCAACGCAATGGACGCTGCCCTCGAGCTTGGCAACACCAAGGCATATAATATGATCATCATGGGAGCGCTATTAGAAGCGATGGAATATAAGATTCCGATGGAAAATGTAGTGAAGGGATTGAAGAAATCGCTTCCTGAGCGGCATCACAAGCTAATCCCACTCAATCAGCAAGCCATCGACAAAGGACGAACACTTTTGAAGAAATAAATATCTCATTTATTATCGAGAAGGGAGAGACCGCATAAGCGATCCCTCCCTTTTATTCATGATTCATAATTGTTCGACTCTGAATCTCATAGCCTGATGATTATGAATTATGCATTATGAATTATGCATTCCACAAGGCTTCTTGCCGAAGAATTTGTCGATGATGAGGGCTATGAAGCCGTCGCCGGTGACATTGCAGGCGGTCCCGAAGCTGTCCATCGCAATGTAGAGTGCTATCATAAGTGCTTGATCTCCTTCAGAGAAGCCTAAAATGCTTGATAATATTCCTAAGGATGCCATAATCGCACCCCCGGGGACGCCGGGAGCCGCCACAATCGAAACTCCCAACATGCAAATAAATCCCGACATCATCCCAAAATCATACGCATGGCCCTGCATGATCATCAAAGCCAGCGCACAGCATACGATCTTCATAACGCTGCCCGACATGTGGATAGTGGCGCAAAGTGGAACTACAAAACCTGCTACATCTTCCGAAACCCCCATCTTGATAGCCTGACGCAGAGTCACGGGAATAGTGGCAGCTGAAGACTGTGTGCCCAATGCTGTGAAATAAGCCGGCAACATTGTCCAAAGCAACTTGAATGGATTTCGCTTCACGAACAGGGCGGCTATGCAATATTGAAAGATGAGCAAGAAAATATGCAATGCAAATATCACTCCGATTATCTTTGCAAAAGCTGTCAGAATACCCATCACCTGGCCCGAAACCGTCATATTGAGGAATATGCCGAAGATATAGATCGGGAGCAGGGGGATTATGGCTCCGCCAATTGTCATTTGCACTATGTCACGGAATTCGACGAGACACTTCTTAAGTGTCTCCCCCTCCATCCTCGACAGGCAGATACCGACAGTGAATGCGGTCACCAAAGCTGTCATGACTCCCATCAGCGGAGGCATTTCTATTGTAAAAAAGGGCTCTAAGTCGTGTCCTTCAGCGATACCCTTCAGGTTGTCGGGAGATATCAAGTGAGGAAATATCGACTCGCCTACACCATAGCTAAGGAATCCTGACATCAATGTGGCCAAATAGGCTATAAGGGCAGTCCAGACAAGCATTTTCCCGGCATTCTTGCCTATTTCTGCAATCGCCGGAGCTACAAACCCCAATATAATGAGCGGAATCAGGAAACCCAGGAATTGGCTGAAAATGGCATTGAAGGTCATGAAGACTCTTCCCGCCCATATCGGGAAGAAATTTCCGGCTGCGATTCCAAGCGCTATGGCTATAAGAATCTTCACAAGGAGATTGACGCGAATCTTTTTCATTGTCTTATTAGCAATTGACGGTTGTACGCACAAAATTAGACAAAAAAAATCAATCCACCAAATCATCCGGAATGTTGGAGACGGTGTGAATGATAAAAAAACGCAATGAAGAAACTGTTGAAGAGTGTAAATTCGGGATTTTTTTGTTAATTTTGCGTCATGAATAAATCTGAAAAGAAAAATAAAAAGGTATTCGTATCCGGATGCTATGATATGCTGCATTCAGGACATGTCGCTTTTTTTAAAGAGGCATCCAAATATGGCGACCTGTATGTAGGGATCGGATCCGACAAGACCATCGAAGAGCTTAAAAACCGAAAAACGGTTTGCTCGGAGAAAGAACGATTATATATGGTGAAGTCTATACGCTACGTGACAGATGCATGCATCAACAATGGAAGCGGGATGATGGACTTCATTGACTCTGTCGACAGATTCAACCCGGACGTCTTTGTGGTCAATTCCGATGGAGGAAGCGACACCAAGCGTAAATTCTGCGAGGAGAGGGGCATTGAATACATTGTGCTGGAGCGAGAACCTGAAGCAGGGCTTCAGGCACGCTCTACGACCGCCCTGCGCAAAGACGTAAAAAGCCATTTGCCATACCGCGTAGACATAGCAGGGACATGGATCGACCAACCATACGTCTCCGAACATGGCTCCGGTTGGGCTATAACCGCTTCCATCGAACCTACTTACGAGTTTATGGAGCGTGGCGGTATGTCAACTTCCACACGCAACGCCGCAAAGAAAATCTGGCCATACGAGCTCCCGGCATATAATGAGGAGATGCTCGCCCGACTCCTCTTCTGCTTTGAAAACGACCCGGAGAATGAAGGCCATGTGTCGGGTGCCCAAGATGCCATAGGCATTTGCGTATCCGGACTTTCGCGCCATTATTACGACGGACACTATTGGCCAAAGACTATCGAGACAGTCCATGATGAGGAAATCCTATCTTGGCTTGAGAGCCATCTCTGTGTGATGCCGATGTTTCCGAGGAGAAAAGGGTGCTCGGTAGTGGAAGGGAAAGACATCACGCCTGAAAAGGTGAAGGCACTCACTGAGGCAGCCGACAGATGTTGGGATGCCATAATGAAGAAAGATTTGGAAGCTTTTGCCAAGGCGTTTCTTGATTCATTTCATGCACAGATAGCGATGTTCCCTGCAATGATGCAGCCGGGAGTGGAAGAGCATTTGGCGAAATGGAAAGACAAGGCATTGGCTTGGAAGATGCTCGGTGCCGGTGGTGGAGGAAATCTTCTTTTGGTGGTGGAGTCAATCCCGGAAGGTGGAATCCCCATAAAGATTCGTCGGAGAGAGTGAGAAGCCGGCACGGCAAACAATGAACAATAAACAATAAACAACTAGGGTGTTCAGTTAGACGTTCCTAAAAAACGGCTAAAAAACACCGAATATTTTA
>CAMWQY010000175.1 GCA_947176355.1 uncultured Porphyromonadaceae bacterium | reverse complement strand
CAGAGGATTCCGCTCCCGTGCTGTTCCCGTCCATCAACTATTCATACAAAGGATTGTACCTCTATGCGATGGGAGGCTATGCCATCAACGGCAAGTATGCCGAGGTTGACCTCGGAGCGAGCTATACCCTTGACAACGGACTCGGAATAGCATTCAACGACTACTACTATCCGACTGTCGACCAGCAGGAGGATGAGTATCTCGGCGGAGGCAAGCACACAGGCCACTGGCTTGAGGCAGCCGTCTCATACACCCCCGAGAAGATACCGTTCTTCGCGACATTGAGCAATTTCTTCTACGGGGCAGACAAGTACATCGATGAGGAAGGCAAGGAGAAGCAGGCATATTCAACCTATCTTGAATTGGGTACATATTATGACTTCCTTGACTACAACAGGCTCACATTCACGCTGGGCACTGCCCTGAACAAGTCATGCTACAATGGCTACGCCCATGACTTCTCAGTCTGTAACCTCGAGTTGAAATATACCTACAACGTTACTTTCAAGAGCGGCTGGACACTGCCCCTCAATGTGGCATACATCTACAACCCTGTGTTCGACAAGTCATTTGTCAACTTCACGGCAAATTTCGCTTTCTGATAGAAGTATTCCATGGCGAAGCGCAATGCCATAATCCTTGCAGCCGGCACATCATCAAGGTTTGTCCCCCTTTCACAAGAATGTCCCAAGGGATTGCTTGAAGTAAAGGGAGAGATACTGATAGAACGGCAGATACGTCAGCTGCAGGATGCCGGCATATCCGATATCTGTGTCGTTGTAGGTTACAAAGCAGAGATGTTTGGATACCTCAAGCAAAAGTTCGGTGTCGAGCTTGTCTTCAACGAGGACTATGCAAGATACAACAACACCTCCTCCATGATCCGGGTGCTGGATAAGCTCGGAAACACCTACATCTGCTCCTCCGACAATTACTTCCCGCAGAATGTCTTCAAGGAGAATCCCGAGCAGAGCTACTACAGTGCATTATACGCGGAAGGCCCCACTTCGGAATACTGCCTCAATGCAGATGAGACGGATTGCATCAGGAGTGTCGAGATCGGAGGAAAGGATTCATGGTATATGGTGGGCCATGTGTATTTTTCCAAGGATTTCAGTGACAGATTCAAGGAGCTGCTCAGGAAGGAATACTATCAGGACGAAACCAGGCTCGGTTATTGGGAAGACGTCTACATCAAGAATATCGCTAACCTTCCCCTTATGAAAGTCAACAGATATAAGGATGGCGAGATAAAGGAATTCGACAACCTTGATGAACTCCGGGAATTTGATGCAAGCTATGTAAATGACTCCCGCTCCAAGACAATAAAGATGATAGCCAATCGTCTGGGATGCGGGGAATCAGAAATGACCGGATTCTCCAAGATGTCCAACAAGGGGAACCATGTCAGATTCTCATTCCGTCTCAAAGAAGACACTTATGTATACGACAGCGAATACGACTCGCTGAAAATGACATGAAGACCGCAGTAATATTATCGGCCAGAAAGGAACGCGATTCCAATGTCCCCTATCCCTTGGTTCCGTTTGAAGAGGGAGTCTGCCTTACGGACCGTACCCTCTCCATCCTTAGGGAATGCGGTTACCGGCGGATATTGATAGTTGCCGGATATGAGTCGCGCCTATTTGAAAAATACAAAGACGAGGATGTGCAGATCATCGTGAACACAGACTACGAGTTCACAGCCTCAATGGGCTCCCTTGCCCTTTGCCGTGACCTCGTGGACTCAGACTTCCTTCTTGTCGAGGGTGACACTTTCTTTGAGAAGAAAGTGGTGGAAAAACTCTCGTCATTGGAATCAGGCAACTGCCTTTCCATGACTGAGGAAAGCGGCTCAGGCGATGAATGTTTCATGGAGACGAAATGTGGATTCGTCACCAAGATTACCAAGGACCGTCACCGTGTCATCAGGTTTGAGGGTGAGATGATGGGTATCTCGAGAATTTCATACGATACATTCCGCAAGATGCTTCAAGTGTGGGACACTTCCCAGAATCCATACCTGAATTATGAATATGTACTGATGGATGTCACGGATCCTCTCGACAGGCCTTACATACGGTTCAAGAATGTAATATGGGGGGATGTAGACTGCAAGGAGGATTTCAAGAGGCTCAAAAATGCCATATACAGATCGCTCCAAAGGAAGGAAAATCCTTTTGACAAGGAGAATCTGGAAAACCACCTGAAGCAGATATTCCCCAACGAGGACATATCCAAAGCAGAAATCATCCAGATCGGAGGCATGAGCAACAAGAACTTCAAGGTGGACATAGCGGGTCGGAGCTACGTGCTCAGAGTCCCGGGCAATGGTTCTGACGGGATGGTTGAAAGGACAAATGAAGAGTTCAATGCCATTGAGGCTTGCCGTCTTGGAGTGAATCCGCCCATCCGCTATTTCAATCCCAAGACCGGAGTGAAGCTTGCCGATTTCATCGAGAATGCAGAGACCCTGACCGCCGCAACGATACAGAGGCATGACAACATGCGCAAGATCGCGGACATCTACCGTACGGTACATAATTCACACATACGTCTGAAGAATGAATTCAACATCTTTCAGGAGATAGTGAAATATGACAAGCTGATAGACAAGGCTGGGGCTACCATGTACGAAGGATGGGAAGAGATAAGGCCAAAAGTGATGAGTCTCGAAAATCATCTGAACTCCCTCGGTGTCGACCTCAAGCCATGCCACAACGATGCCCTGTATGAGAACTTCATAAAGGCTGCCGACGGCACGGTATACTTGATAGACTGGGAATACTCCGGCATGAATGACCCGATGGCAGACTTTGCAGCCCTGTTCATCGAAGCAGGATTTGAGGAAGAAAACGAGGATTATATCCTTGAGAGATATTTTGAAGGCAAAATCCCCGGCAATGCAAGGGAGAAGATACTGTGCTACCAGATTCTCTGGGACTACCTGTGGGCGCAGTGGACAGTGATAAAGGAAGCCAAGGGAGATGATTTCGGCACATACGGGATCGACAGGTTCAACAGGGCTATAAAAAACTTAAAACAAATCAACATACAACAATGACAGCAGAAAAGAGAGAGATTGACTGGATGACCATGCTCATTCCGTTTGCCATCGTGATAGCCATGATGGCCGTGTTCATGATCGTGCCGGATCAGTCCAAAGACGTGGTTGACACACTGAGAGGATTCTTCGGGGACACGATAGGCATATATTATCCGATCCTGGCAATAGGATGTGTACTTATAACATTATATCTTGCGCTTACTCCCAAGTATGCCAATGTAAAGCTCGGGGACATTGAAAAACCCCAGTACTCGAACTTCAAATGGGGGACGATGATCTTCACCTCGACGATGGCAGCGGACATCATGTTCTACTCACTCATCGAATGGGCCCTCTACGGCGGCGAGCAGCATGTGCAGGACTTGGGTGGACTCCAGATGTGGGCACCGACCTTCACACTTTTCCATTGGGGACCTCTTGCATGGGGATTCTATGTGATCCTTGCCGTATGCTTCGCATTCATGATACATGTACGCCAGCGTCAGCGCCAGAGGTTTTCCGAGGCGTGCCGACCGTTGCTTGGCGACAAGGTCGACGGTTTCTGGGGCAAGGTGATAGATGTGACAGCGATCTTTGCGGTCGTGTGCGCGACAGCCACTACCTTCTCCCTCGCGACCCCGCTACTTACAAACGCGATGGGCAGTGTGTTCGGATTTACCCCGACTACAGGAATTACGATTCTCGTGCTTCTCCTTATATGTGCGGTCTACACCATCACGGTATTGTTCGGAATAACCGGCATAAGCAAGCTTGCGGGAATATGCTCATATCTATTCTTTGCGATCCTGCTATATTTCCTTTTCCTCGGGGGAGAGACACAGTATATCATCGAGACAGGCTTCCAATCAGTAGGCAATCTGGTACAGAACTTCATTGGCCTTTCTACTTACATGGATCCGCTACGAGAAAATGGTTTTGCACAGAACTGGACAGTGTATTACTGGGCATACTGGCTTGTATGGTGCGTAGCTACACCGTTCTTCATCGCCATCATCTCAAAGGGAAGGACAATCCGAAATGTAGTGTTCGGATCATTCGGGTGGGGACTTGCCGGAACCTATATGTCGTTTATCATACTCGGTAATTACGGACTTGCCCAGCAGATGAAACATGGAGTGGATGCTATTGGACACATTGGAAATGGCGGAGAGATGTATGAGGCAATCCTTATGATCTTCGACACGCTTCCGTTGCCTTGGCTTGCGTTGCTTCTCCTGACAATAACTATGATAGCTTTCTACAGCACAACACTTGACGGCATCACGTACGTGACGTCCTCCTACAGCTACAAGAGAATATCCCCGGACGAGGAACCGTCCCGTAAGATCCGAGGATTCTGGAGTATCATGCTAATTCTCCTACCCATCGCTTTGCTTTTCGCTGAGAACTCCCTCTACAGTCTTCAAGGCGTGACCATTATAGCTGCATTTCCGGTTGGCATACTTTTGATACTTATCGTCATAAGTTTCTTTAAAGATTTTAGAAATTGGATTAATAAAAATAGGCAGTAGTAAGGATGTGATATTTAATTTAAGTATTGTTTTTATATAATCAATCAGAGCGCACCCTAAAACGAGTATACTCAATAATATAATTACATATTTCAAAGAATCACAAAATACAAGTTCTTTAAATGGCTGAGAATCTTAAAAGAGAAACAGCAAAGGGTGTTATGTGGAGTGGCATAGAAAAGTTCGCAAGTGGTGGCATCCTATTCTTTACTAATATCATTTTGGCAAGAATTCTATCTCCTAATGATTTTGGACTATTGGCCGTAATCGCTGTTTTCGTTCAAATTTCACAAACTTTTATTGATAGTGGATTTAGCAATGCACTAATACAGAAGAAAGATAGGTCTCAATTAGACTATAGTACAGTTTTTATATTTAATTTAGCACTTTCTGTGGGCTTTTATGTTATTCTTTACTTTTGTTCTCCTTTTATAGCCCATTTCTTTAATAATTCTAAACTTACTTCTCTTACCAGAGTCATAGGATTAAGTCTTATCATTGGAGCACTTGTTTCTGTTCACAAAACAAGACTGACTGTTCAACTTCAATTTAAGATTCAATCTATTATCACGTTGATTGCATCTATTGCTTCAGCCGTTGTAGCAATTGGAATGGCATATAGTGGATTTGGTGTTTGGTCATTAGTCGTATTATCTCTGACAAATATATCTGTTCAGGTTTTGTTAATATATATTATAATAAAATGGAAACCTTCTTTGCGATTCTCTAAAGAATCATTTAAACAGCTATTCTCGTACAGTTCAAAATTATTAGGTGCCTCTCTAATACACTTGTTGTATAGAAATATATATCCTATCGTAATAGGTAAAAAATTTACGCCACTTCAACTTGGATATTTTAATAGGGCTGATACATTTGCTATGTACACTCCTCATACTATTGGACAAGTAATCTCAAGAGTCGCATTCCCAATTTTTAGTAGATTGCAAGATGATAATATTCGTTTACGTAATGCTTATTCAAAATATATAGTGTATGCATCTCTAATCATTTTTCCTATAATGGTGGGGTTAATTGTTCTTGCGAAACCTCTAACCATACTAGTATTGAAAAATCAGTGGCTTCCGATGGTACCAATGTTGCAAATTCTTTGTATAGACTGGATGACAGATCACCTTTGCACTATTAATTTAAATGTTCTTTATGTTAAAGGTCGTTCTGATTTAGCACTTAGGTTGGAAATTATAAAGAAAAGTATTGCTATAGGGATTTTTTTTATAAGTCTTTTTTGGGGGATTCTTGGAGTGTGTTGGGGAAGGGTAATCTATGGTATTATAGCAGTATATATC
>CAMWQY010000174.1 GCA_947176355.1 uncultured Porphyromonadaceae bacterium | reverse complement strand
AAGGATGGCGACAGCATAATGAATACCACTCTTCCGGCTCCGGGAGAAGTAGATGAAGCTCTTCTTGCAAAATTCGAGACTCTGAAAGAGATCATCACCGGTCTTCGTGCCATCCGCAAGCAGCGTCAGATAGCAAATAAGGAAGAGATTTCTGTAGAGGTAAAAGGCCCTCATGACGGCAGTCTTGACTCAGTCCTCCTGAAAATGGGTAATGTAAAAGACATCAAGCCCATCGAAGAAAAGGGTGCTACTTCGGTAGCCTTCCTTGTTGGTCCGGTTGAATATAGCGTGCCTCTCGCCGACAAGATCAATGTAGAGGAAGAGCTTGCCAAGCTTGAGAAAGAGTTGAAGCGCTATGAAGGTTTCCTTGCCGGAGTAGAGAAAAAGCTCTCCAACGAGCGCTTCGTAGCCAACGCCCCGGAGCAGGTAATAGCCCTCGAGCGCAAAAAGCAAAGCGACGCCACCGAAAAGATCGCCGCCATCCGCGCCTCCATCGCCGCCCTCAAATAAGCTTAAAAGTTCGGCTTCCGCCTCACCGCAGCATCAAAGATATGAATCGATGAGGCGGAAGCCGTCTTTCTTCAAAAATCCTTTAATACTGCGATGAGGCGGAAGCCGAACTAAAATCATAAAAGTCTATGCCCGAAGACTCTTCTTCATTCCAGAAGCCTAAAATATTAAAAAAGTCAAGGCGTGCAAAATTTCATGACTATTCTGCTATCGGTTATTATCATATCACAGCTTCTGTAATTGATAATACCATTCCTCTTTCCTCAATGCCAAAAGTCGACTTCGAAAGCTTGAAAAGCGGAGAGATGATTATCCCTGATCATTCAGAATTGGGCGAGTTGATAAGGAATGAAATAAGAAGCATTCCAAAATACCATCCAAAACTTACAATCAATCGATTTGTAATTATGCCTGATCATATTCATTTCGTAGTTTATGTTAAAGAAAGATTGACTAAAAAGCTTGGAAATGAATTGAATGGCTTTTTTGGAGCATGTTCAAGACATTACAGTAAATTAAAAGGATTAGATCATATCGAAACTCTTTTCCATCCATATCATGATAATATTCTTTTCGATAAAGTTCAACTTGCCAGAGCCGTACGCTATGTCGAAGACAATCCAAGACGATTAATTATCAAAAGAAAATTCCCACAGCTATTCAAAAAGTATCTCCATATTAAAATATCAGAATGGGATTTTGCTGCGTATGGAAATATATTCTTGTTAAGAGCAATAAGAATTTTGCCTGTAAGAATTCATCGGAGATGGTCAGAGAGAGAAATGATTGAATATGAAAATCAATGCAGAATTGAATTTGAAAATGGTGCTGTGCCTATTTCTCCGGCTATCCATACAATTGAGAAAAAAATTCTTTCAATAGCTATGGATTTACACAGGCCCATCATAAAGCTTACGGATATGAGATTTGGAGAAAAATTCAAGCCTTCAGGAAAAGATTTTGATCTTTGCGCAGCTGGTCAGTTATTATTATTAGCTCCTTATAATGAAAAAGAAAAACAAAAATCCGGATACAAAGAATTTCACGATATGAATGATATGGCGCTTGCCATTTCCAATCTTCCGATATCCATTCGCTACTATATAGTCTCATTTTTAGGAGACAATTCTTTTTAAGTCTTTAATCCCGGGAATATCTCCGTGCCCGTATCTTTTATACTGCAGCGAGGCGGAAGCCAAGCTTTTTTTTGAAAAGAAAGCGACATCCATTTTCACAAATGAATGCCGCTCAGTGCTTTCCATAATACATTTTACTAACCTAACATCATGAAACTAATTTCTTACTTTACTTACATCTTTAAAACAACGGCTACCGTCAGATTGTTCATCAACGGCAGCCGTTTATTTAGGATTTAATATAAATTAAGACAAATCCCGATTATGTTAAATTCCTTAACATTTCCGGATTGCTGAATGCATCCCCATAGCTTAGCTCCCAGCTTTCAAATTCCGGAATTTCCGAGTCAAGCTTAATTATGCATTATGCATTATGAATTATGCATTAAACTGAGGGTCATTCTTCAAAAGCCACTGAGCTATCTGCACTGCATTTAAGGCTGCTCCCTTCTTGATCTGATCTCCGACTACCCAGAACGTCAGTCCGTTCGGATTAGCAAGATCCTTTCTCAGACGTCCTACATATACGGGATCATGATCTGCCACGAAGAGAGGCATCGGATATTCCTTATTCGCAGGATTATCTACTACTACAAGACCCTCTGCATTTTCAAATGCATCACGTACCTTTGAAATCTCAAGCGGCGCCTCTGTTTCTACCCAGATGGCTTCGCTATGGGCGCGTAATACCGGAACTCGAACGCAAGTAGCACTCACCGCGATATCATCGCTGTGCATGATCTTACGCGTTTCGTTATACATCTTCATCTCTTCCTTAGTGTAGTCGTTATCAAGGAAGACATCCACATGCGGAATAAGATTAAATGCAAGCTGATGGGCAAATTTCTCTACCGTTGGCTTTTTGCCGTCAGCTAATTCCTTATACTGATTCTCAAGCTCTGCCATTGCTGTAGCACCGGCACCGCTGGCAGCCTGATATGTAGCCACATGCACCTTCTTGATCTTTGAAAGGTCGTTGATGGGCTTCAAAGCCACTACCATCTGAATAGTAGTGCAGTTTGGATTCCCTATCACATTGCGCGGACGGTCAAGCGCATCTGCACCATTCACTTCTGGCACGACCAACGGCACATCCTTATCCATACGGAAAGCTGATGAATTATCAATCATCAAAGTTCCATGCTTTGTGATGACTTTCTCATACTCTTTTGAAGTCCCTGCTCCCGCTGATGTAAATGCAATGTCAACTCCACTAAAGTCTGATTCAGGGGTCAGTTCCTCTATCACATATTTCTTTCCGCGGAATTCCATCTCGCTTCCGGCGCTTCTCTTAGAGCCGAAAAGACGCAGATTGTCTACCGGGAAATTCTGCTCGTCAAGCACGCGCAGGAACTCATGCCCCACAGCGCCGCTTGCTCCCACAATCGCTACATTCATCTAAATTCTTTGATTAATAATGCCAATACATAAATATTTCTAATTCACTTGCCTGTATTTCTCGTGGATTGATTATGCATTATGCATTATGAATTATGCATTAAGACAGTCCGCTTGTTGTAACTGTTTTATTTATCTTCTTCACAAGTCCCTGAAGCACATTGCCCGGACCGAGTTCGATGAATTCATCTGCTCCGTCTGCAATCATTGCCTCTACATCTTGAGTCCAACGTACAGCACCTGTGAGCTGCTTGATGAGGTTTGCCTTGATTTCTTCCGGATCAGTGTGTGGTTTGCCGTCTACATTCTGATATACAGGGCATTTCGGAGTCTCAAACTTGGCTGCTTCAATAGCTTCCGTAAGTTCTTCTTGTGCCGGCTGCATGAGAGGGGAGTGGAATGCACCGCCCACTTTCAATTTGAGCGCACGCTTTGCTCCGGCTGCTAAAAGCTGTTCGCAAGCTTTGTCTATGCCTTCGATCGAACCGGAAATCACCACCTGACCCGGACAATTGTAGTTTGCAGGTACCACTACCTCTTCAATTCCATCGCAAATCTCCTCAATTTTTGCATCCGGAAGAGCGAGAACGGCTGCCATCGTCGACGGCTGCTTTTCGCATGCTTTCTGCATAGCATGAGCACGTTTGCTGACGAGCTTAAGTCCCTCTTCAAAACTGAGAGCACCTGATGCTACAAGTGCTGAAAATTCTCCAAGGCTATGACCGGCTACCATATCCGGCTTGAATTCATCACCAAGGCTCTTGGCAAGTGCAACACTGTGAAGGAAGATCGCCGGTTGAGTCACCTTTGTCTGACGGAGGTCTTCTTCTGTTCCATTAAACATCAGATCAGTGATGCGGAATCCAAGGATTTCGTTGGCTTTCTCAAACATTTCGCGGATCTCGGCATTATTTTCATAAAGATCCTTGCCCATGCCAACAAACTGAGCACCCTGGCCCGGGAATACGTATGCTTTCATGTGATTTGTCTTAAAAATTTCCTTAATTTATTTTACCTTAAAAATTACTCATTTACGCATAATGCGCTTTCCGACTGCAAAATTACTAAAAATAATTCATAATGCATAATTCATAATGCATAATTATCGTCAGTTGCAATTATTTTCATGATTCATCAAGCTAAATCATGAAATAATCCCCCTCTTCCTCCTCGTAGTGACGCAAGCCCAGTGCGTCCTAAATTATAGTTGATAGTTGATAGTTAATCGTTGCTTCTGACTCCCAAAAGAAATACTTTCTCTGTTGCCCTCGTAAGTGCAGTGTAAAGCCAACGGTAGAAATCAGTGCCCATTGCTTCTGCCGGAATCCCTCCCATATCTATATATACATGTTTCCATTGTCCACCCTGAGCTTTATGGCAGGTGACACAATAGGCATATTTCGCCTGCAATGCATTGTAATAAGGATTCTCCATGGCTGCCATAATCTTCTCTGTCGGACCGACGCCTTCCTCCTCGTTTATGACGATTTGGAAAAATTGCTCCATCTCTTGTCTTGGAATGGCGGGTCCCTCTGTCATCAATGATCTCAACATGATTTTTGCACTCATTTCCTGACCATCTGCAAGCGATAATTCTGTATCCACAAACCATCTCCCATACATCTTTTCCGGACGCCCTACCCATTTTACAGTCACTGTCTCTCCATTGGCAAGAAACGTCTTCATCTTATTTTGGCGCCCCCAGTAATAGTCGTTTTTGGCGATCACAAGTCTGTCTCCCTGTTGCAACGGCTCTTCAGCATACATCACCATATTTCTGATTGCCTGGTTGAAACGATTGGCACGACCATTGCTTCTTGTCACTATCAGAGTCTCTTCCGGAGTAACCGTATTCCATGAACTGCTCAACTCATCAGCAAGATCCATGCTGCTGACAGCTACAATATCTGGAAACCCTTCCAACTTCAATGGCAACTCTCCATTGGCAAGCCCACTTGTTTCCCCATCCTGAAGCTTCTCAAGTATTTGTCTGACAATGGTGGCATTATAGAGTATCCCGCTTTCAGCAGCTTGTCTTACAGGTACATCGAGAGTATGAGTGAAAGGAGCCAACCCCAATTGTTTGAGCCTTTCAAGATTCATTGCCGGGGAATCACTTTGCCCTACGGGAGGAAGCTGAGCAGTGTCGCCCACAAGAATCATCTTGCATCCTTGTCCCGAATATACATATCGTATTAGGTCTTTCAAAAGACTGCCACGTTTGCTGTCGGTGATAAGAGATGCTTCATCTACTATGAAGACAGTGTTTTGATCTCTGTTTGGACTCAGTTTGACGCTCATCCCATTTCCCGTGGTCTCTACATGATATATTCTGCGGTGAATGGTGGATGCAGGTTTCTGTGCCATCCCTCCTGCCACTTTTGCTGCCCTCCCCGTAGGAGCAAGCACTACGGTCTTGATTTTGCAGTGAGCAAGAGCTTTTATAAGAGCGGCAATGACGCTGGTTTTCCCGGTTCCGGCATAGCCATTTAGCACGAATACGTCGCGCCACATCCCTGAGATTATATATTCAGCCATCCTATATATGGCGATAGCCTGCCCTTCCAGTGGATTGAAAGGCAGCGCACCCAAAGCCATTTCTGCCAATTGACTCCCCGTCAGCAATACCGAATTCCCTTCCATACCTTATTAACGCTCCGGAGTGGATCTTTTATCATGATGTCGCCGGTAAAAAGACCTTAAGGACCTTAAAGACTTTAAAGACCTTAAGGTCCTTATTGAAACGACATGAATTATTTTTCTTTTTTTAACCCAAAATCTTTCTTTATGTCAGAAAAAATTACTACCTTTGCCGATTGAAAAGGACACCCTATCGGGAATTCTACTTCTCAAGATGGAAGATTTTATCTTTTACCTTTAGTAATTAATATTTATAACTCTTATATAATTTAATT
>CAMWQY010000173.1 GCA_947176355.1 uncultured Porphyromonadaceae bacterium | reverse complement strand
CTTGAATGCCACGCACATATTGCGGCCCGAAATTCTTGAATTGACCACCATAGCGAGTCTCAGGAACTTCTCCATGTATAAGGTTGAGGGTCTTGTAGTCAACCCCATCAGCACTTAAAGAGATAGCCAATGGCCAGCGGAATTCAGAAGGATTATAGACAGTGGCGTATGTGCCATCGCTCAATCTTTGACCCCATATCTTGGCATTGCTGTTGACAAATCCTTTGGCAGGTTTCACCGGTTCATGCCAAGTCTCTCCTCCATCCTTACTGACAGAGGTGAGCGCTTGCTTCCACAAGCCGGCAATGTTGCCGTCAGGAAGAGTATACCATGAGAAAGCTTTATAGGGCTTATTTAGAGGAATCAATGGATCATTACGGTCCGCTTCCTCCACCCATTGCATTCTATAAAGAGGATTTGCAATCAATTCTTCGCAAGCTTTCTTGAATTCCTTGTCTTTGCTTTTTTTATAGCTGGGATAGAGTGTATTCCCCTCATTGAAATCATGATTATAGTATATGAAATATATGGGGCCAAATGATCCATCGGGATATATTTCACGCACTACGCGTCCGATACCATTGCCGTCATTGGGATCATCATCCGGTGAAAGGCAAATTCCATAATTGCCTATGGCGAGGAGCTTTCCTGACTTTGAAGTGTAAAATCCAACTCTTTGGTGCATTACGGCATCCAGCCCTTCAGCCGCGTGTGGATATTTTTCTTTTTTGAATCCGTCAGGCACAGGATATACCGGGAATAGTATCTCAGGGGCGCTCCAGTTATACCCATCCTCAGATGTCTGCAGAAGAGTTCTGCCTCCGCCTACATGCTCATCCACCTGATTTGAAAGATAATGCATATAGAATTTACCGTTCCAATAGGCTATCATCGGCTGATGGTTGTAGGTCCAGCCGTTGGCATTGGAATTATAGAGGTCATATCGGCGGTTGGCTCGCATCGTCTGGATATTATGTACGCCTACCACGGGAGACAGGCCTCCATCATGCCGGTTGGGATTGGAGAGCTTAGTGCCTGAATAGTGCACCAAGTCTTCTGCATTGGCACCCGCCAAAGTGCAAAGGACTGCCGATCCTAATATTAATTTATATATTTTCATTTCTGCTTTGATGATTCGATCAAGTTTTCAACTACACTGCGCGGTGCACGGAATATGGTGCCATGCTTGTGTCCATTGGGGACGCTGATGCTGTCTGTGACGTCTGTGAAGTGGATAAAATCTTTTGTCTTGTGAGCCCCGTAGATATATTTCTTATACACATCATAATAGATGTAATAGTCATCGCCAACTTTGGCCACAGACGGGCCTTCCGTCAGCATTTCAGTGAATGCTTCAGATGGCTCACTGTACGGGCCTTCTGCATCCTCTGCAAAGGCCACCTTTATGTTTCGGTTGGGACGGGTATTGTCTTTGAGCACCATGACATAATCTTTTGGAGCTCTCTTCACTATGACTGCATCAATGCAGCTGAATCCCGGTTCATAAAATATCTTAGGCTCGGAGAATGTCTCAAAATCCTTGGTAGTCAGATAATACAGACGATGATTGTTCTTTTCTTCCTCGATTCCGACATCATATCCTGCATCTACCACACAAGAGGCATATACGATCATGAACTGATCTTTTTCATCATCGTAAAATAGCTCTGGAGCCCAGACATTTTGGGTGGATGGGATAGAGTCCATTGCAGGAATACGGCGTTGTGGAGTCCAGTTTACAAGATCTTTTGAGCTGGAGTAGCCAAATCCTGTATCCCCTTTCCATGCTATTGTCCAGACAAGATGATAGGTGCTGTCCGGACCCATTACGATTGATGGGTCGCGCATGATGTTCATTCCCAGTTCCGGCTTGAGCCATGTGCCGGGCACACTGTCCCAGTCGATGCCATTTTCACTATAGAGGAATCTAAGTCCTTCATCTGCCGGTTCGTGAAAGGATGTGAACATATATAGGTCTTCTTCCGGTTGCTGTGTCTTTTTCTCGCATGAAAGAAGATATGCAGCAACCCCAAATACTGCGAGGGATAATGCTATTTTTCTCATAATTTAGTTTCTTTTAGATGTTTATGTATTATGTTTACAGATTTGGTATGGTAGATTATGCAATGTCAGAGGTCGAGGACCACATGTTTAATTCTCTGTCTTCTCCAAGTATAAATCATATGGATCTTTCCATCGCGTCCCTGAATGATGCTTGGATAGGAATATTGGCTTACAGGGCTATCTTCAAGCGTTGCTATATTTTTCCAGTTGACTCCGTCGTCGGAGATGGCAACCCGTAATGGAGTGCGGACTCCTTTTGGCGTCCCTTTGATTGTGCTGAAATCATTATATATAAGCAGATGGCGTCCATCTTTGAGAGTCACCGCATCAGTGCCTGAGTTGTTGTTGGGAAGATCAGTCAGAGTCAAAGGCGACCACGTCTCTCCATTATCGTGGCTCCAACTCGTAGCGAGATGGGAATTGCGTGTGCGGCATAGAATCTGCAGGCTGCCATCTGCATGGCGAAGGATGCTGGGCTGAATGGCATAAATAGGAAGCATCTTATTTCCATTCGAAGGCATGGCTGAATCAGAAGGAAGAGCCCCCGTCGTGTGCCATGTCTTGCCGTTGTCGTCACTCATCTCAATCCATGGTCTCCAGCCTTCATTATTTTCGCGGCTGCTTGGAGCAATGATACGCCCGTCGATATACTCAGGCTTATTCTTGATCGGGCCGAGAATTCCTTCCGGAAGAGGTTCGCGTTGGCTCCATGTCTTTCCTCCGTCGGCTGAACGCGTCAGCCATCCGGTCCAATCTCCTACACTGGAGCCTATCTTGAAGAAAAGCAAAAGCTCATCCGATCCGGGCACTTGGAAGAGCACCGGATTCCAGCATGCTTTTCGGCGGCCATTGGCAATGTCACCTTCGAAATGGGGCCCGATAGGTCCCTTATCCGCCGGAGTTGTCTCCTCGTTGATTCCGGAAAGTCCGGCTATTGCTATGTTAGGGTCTTTAAGATCAAAAACGCCATCGGCTGCAATCTGAGGAGCAGTCCATTTGTCTGATCCTTTTGGTTTTCTGCAAACCCAGATGCAGCAATCAGGATTCTTTTCCTTTGTCCCTCCAAAGAAGGTAGCGACAAGATCGCCATTCTCAAGCTCAATTATTGAGCTGCTATGGCATTCAGGAAAGGAGGTGCTTTCATAAAGGAATTCATCAGTGATGATGCCTTTGCGCATCTCTCCGAGTGAAGGGTCGATATCTACAGCAATATTATAGCGTCCTGAGCCAACTTCCCAATATGAATTATTCCCTTCAGTGCGTAGATACTTTGCCCCGTCAGCTTTTATTGCCTTTCGATCGTGAGTAGGCAGGCAAATCTCTGCTGTAGTATTGCAAGGAATTTCTATGCTCAAATCAATATGCATTGGAGTTTTGACCCATTTGCACGAAAGAAGTCCGTATGGAGTGTTGTAAGATGCACTCACGCTATCAATCTGTTGGATTGAGAAATCGGGCTTGATTAGTATTTTCTTATAGCCCGGTGCCAAAGGATTGAATCCTGCGAGATCCTGATAATACCAATTGATATGGTCGCCGAGCATCATCACATGATTGCCGGAATTCATCTTTTTATTTGCAGTGTCTCCATTCCATAATTCCCAGATTGTAGTCGCGCCATGGTCGATCATATATCCATAACTTGGATACGAAGTGTTGGAGGCGAGCATTGCTGCCACATCTCCTCTTCCGATACGCGATAATTCCCTCATCAGCCAGTTGACTCCAATCACGCCACAGTTTATGTGTCCGTCATAGCCCATAGTGCCATTAGGCTGGCGGAAGAAAGAGGCCACAAGATTGTCGGCTACTGCCTGCCGGTAGTCTTCCGGCACCATGCCAAATGCCAGGGGCAGAAGATTGGCTGTTGAGGTATTGTTGCCGTAAAATACACTATCAGGATAGAGAGGATGATATTTCTCCACTGGAGAAGTGCCTCTTTTGACGGTAAGAAATTTATTATTGAATGCCGACTTCATCTCGTCGGCTTCCTTTTCCCATTCCTTAGCCTCGGCGTCAAGTCCCTGAAGGCGCGCGAATTTTGCCATCAGCATACACATCTTATAGTAGTATGCCGAAGCAATGAGTGTCCCGTCTGTCTTTCTGGCCGGATCCTCGCTATGTATAAGTTCAGGTTTTTCGGGAGGCACACACCAATCGCCATATTTATCGGCTGTCACAAGTCCATCGGCATTTGTATAGTCTTTGCGTATGAAATTGAGCCATTTTTTGATAGCGTCATAATTCTTCTGAATCGGTTGGACGTTTCCGGTCTGCTCATACAGCATGTCGCAGACTACAGGAAGTGTCGACGACCAAGTCATGTCAGGGGTAAAATAATTGTAGAAGGCAGGGGCGATATCGGGAAGACATCCGTCTTCGCGTTGAGATTCGCGCATATCGTCCATCCATTTAGCGTAGAAATTCCCATTATTGAAAAGAAAGTTCTCCCCCCATGTCCCCATGGCATGGTCGCCGGTCCAGGGTTGGCGTTCATCACGTTGCGGACAATCTACCGGAACGCCCTTGTAGTTGGAAGCGATTCCATAACGTGCATTATGGTGGATGGCATTCATAATGGGCACAGAGCTGTGGAATGTGCCATTATCGGGAAGAGCGTCATAGACAAATTCAGCGGTTATATCTTCCGGCTTTAGATTCTTCAATCCTTCCACTTCCACAAACTGAAATCCGTGGTAAGAGAATTTCGGACTCCATCTTGTATCTTTTTCTTTCCCGTTGGCAAAATAGCGGTCAGTGCTTTGTGCTGCTCGGAAATTCTCTGTGTCAAGCTTCGTGCCGTCAGCACTCAGGCGTTCTGAATATCTGATTATGACGCTGTCACCCTTTGCTACATCAGATATTTTTATTTTGACCCATCCGGCCATATTTTGGCCAAAGTCAACGATGAATTTATCTCCAACCTTACGGATGGATTTTGGAGAGAAAGTTTCCATGACTTTCATGTTGGGCGATAGGGCTCCGCGCAAAGTCCCGTAAGGGAGCTCTGCACGTTGAGCCTTGAGCCATTTTGAATCGTCATATCCCGGTAATGTCCAGTTGCCCAGATCAAGACGGGCGTCATAAATTTCCCCGTCATACTCATTGTTGCTGCGTATTGGTCCCTCAGCTGTCAGACTCCATTTGTCGTCGGTAGCTATAGTCTGCTTCGTGCCGTCTGTATATTCGATGATAAGATTCATTCTTGCTTTTGGATAGCCGAATGTAGCGATTTTATACGGCTTGAAATTCTGTTTCATCGTATAGAATCGCCCATTGCCAAGGGCAATCCCGATTGCATTGCTGTCGCCGTTCCCCTTAAGCAAGGGGGTGACGTCGTAAGAATTATAGAGAGTAGTCCGGCGATAATCGGTTGGAGCCGGAGCAAGCACATCGTCGCTTACTTTTTCCCCATTGATATACAATTCGTAGAGACCAAGACCGGAAATATGAGCTGTGGCACGCTTGATCTCTTTATTGGATGAATTGAATTCTTTACGCAGGTATCGTGCGCTCAATTTGCTATGGGCATCTTCCACATCCCAGGCAAAAGGACCTTCCCAACCGATCCACTGACCTTTCCAGTGGCTTTCTCCGTGGATTCCCATTCCCCATTCAGCTGGCTGGCTCCAGGAAGAATTTCCTTTCGTAGTCGAAACTTTTACTTTCCAGAAGCAACGGGCATTGTCTTTGAGTTCCTTGCCATTATATTCCACCCATACGGATTGGTCAGATTCCACATTCCCTGAATCCCAAAGGTCGCCTTTGTCAGCTGCAAGCAATTCAGGCGAAGAAGACACGAGAATATGATAAGATTTCTGCATGACATCGCGGTCGGTGGATGTAATAATCCAGCTCAGACGCGGGTGCTGAGTCTCAATGCTTAGAGGGCAAGGTTGCCCCTCGGTGGTGAGAGACACTACCTCGACCTTGCCTGCATTTATGCAGAAAGCGGTCAATATAAAAACCAGTATTAGAG
>CAMWQY010000172.1 GCA_947176355.1 uncultured Porphyromonadaceae bacterium | reverse complement strand
CTCAGCGAGCCCTTTGCGCCTTTGCGTGAGTTATTTAGTACTTGCGAAACTTGAATAAAGTTACAGTCGCGATGAGATATTTCGGCGATAGATGGAGTGCCCGGATTGGGAGAGGAGGGTTTGAATACGAGCGATTCGCTGTGTCTGGGTTGCATCTGTGTCTGAGACCGAATTAGAAAGATCTTCCTTGATGTCGAATGATCCAATACCAGTTACTGGAAGGAATTCTTCCCAGTGGACAGGAACTTGATGGTAGCGTCCGTCTCCGCCATATTTCTCGACGTAGGTGGTGCGGGGCTCTGTGCGGAATCCATAGGCACGGACCTGAATTGTGGCTTCGGCGCTATCCGAGGTATCATTTACTGATTTTTCAGTTTTGAGTATACAGTCAGTGACGCAGTCGGGGTGTTTAAATCTGTTTACTCCCCAAAAGTTTGCGAGAGCTTCGTGTTCCCAATAGGCGCTTTCTCGTTTCATATCTCTACCGTAGATATTTTCGTGTGAACGAATTTGCTGATACATAGGCACTGCGAGTAAAGGCGCAAATGCGAAGTAGATAGCGCGGAAATGAGCGGTGTTGATTCGACAAAAGTCTTCTGCCGCGCGGTCAAAGTTATAGCTTTGATATTGTGCCGGATTCATATCCATTTCCTCTGCTTGCATGTGGTCGGCAATGATTATGTTGATCATACGTGATTTTTCAAAGTCAAAGTCGTCACCAAAGCCTTCAGATTTATCTTCAAGGATGCTCATGATACTGTTTTGAGCAAGAGGTGTGAAGAGGAGGGCGAATTGCTGATTGTTGTTACGATTCGATGTATCGAAGGCTACTTCAAAATCTTCGTTTGTCATCATCGCATAGTCAGCCTTCATATCCCGAGCCTTGTGTTTGAGCGAAACTTTTTTCGCCCATTTTCCTACTCCGGTTTTTGACACAAAGTTGCCTTTAGTGCGAAGGAAGGTAAGATCAGGAGCAGCAGTGTTGCCGTAAATCAGCCTCGTCTTTTTATAATATTCGGGCACCGGGCGTTTGATAGTGGCAGTAAGAGTCTCGGAGCGACGTTCTGTTCGATATTTTCCGTCAGATCCACGAACAGTTTCTGTCCATTCGATGGTCAGTTTGCCTGTGTATTCTTTTTCGCACCACTCCATTTTTTTAGTGCGGCAGATCACAAAGGGATTACCGTTTATTAGACCTGAATGGGAGAAGAGTACAGATCGGTCAGCGTTGAATGACTCATCCCAGCCATAGATGACTTTGAGGTCCTCGAGGCGCTGGGTTGTGAAGAATGGGTCAAACTCGAGGCGAGGAATGGTCTGCGTCATCATTCTCGTGAATATTTCCCAGTCGTAGAGACTATTAAGCGGAGCCATCTGTTGCCATGCAGACTCAAGGAGAGCATCATGGTAAGACTGCTTATTATCTCGATCGGCCTTGAGGACTTTTAGCTTGGGATGAACCTTACTAAGTAATACCCAAAGCGCAATAAGTACACAAGCAAGAAGACCTATCCCTTGACCGGGATTGTCATGGGTGAAACCTATAATGGAAAATATCACACCCGCTATAACAACAAACCAAAGAATCACGCATAGAATTGTCCAGTGGGTAATTTGTCTGTTGAGACGTCTAATTGTACCTACTGCGTCCTCAATATCCGCACAGGTTTTGCGATTGAGTTCCACATTGACATCAGCTTCAGCAGCCAATTGAGCAAATGTTGACTCGCAAACAGATTTAAATTTTTCTTTGAAAACGTTGACGTATTCGTCAAGCGGATTGTAGATGTCGTTTTTCATCAGAAGAATTTTGCTCGAGCCATCTCGCGGGTTTCATTCGAAACAGTGAAAGGAATACGGGTGGTATAGCCCTGCTTTGCAGCGACAATCATCTTCGTGGGCCATGAGAAGATGTCGGTGTTCCACTGTGTCACACGGCTGTTATATACTGTTCTGGCAGCCGTTATTTCGCGCTGTAGATAATTATTTTGTTGCATCGCGTCCGCAATGGCATTATGGGCTTTAAGCTCGGGGTAAGCTTCCACTTGAGGAAACAGTCGGCCGAATGCAGAGTTTACTTGCTCCACTACCTCATTTCTATTGGATTCGTCTACTCTACCGCCACTGCGTAGTGCTGCTACAGCGGTCATTACAGTGGAGTCTAGCTCTATAGCACGATTCACCAGGCCTACAACGTTTTGGAGAATCTGAACGCGCTGTTCAAGATAATTATCAATGTTTGAGGCTTCGGCTTGGATTTTCTGTTCCAGTTGCTGAAAATAATTCTTGGCGTTTATCTTCAAAAAAATGAAAATTACTCCGGGAAGTAGGCCGACAAGGCAACCAATGAGAATGGTCTTTCCCGGATCATCCACATCGCCTACAAGTGCATAAATGATTACAAGAATAGGAATAGTTATCCAAAGTGCGATTTCAAACAGTTTAGAGCCAAATCCTACTTCCACAGGGAGCTGACGATTGATTACTCTTACGTCTTGACCCTGATCATTGACCGGACCGGTCATTTCATCTAATAAATTAGCCATCTTTTGATTAGTATTTAGAGGTTAAAAAATTAATCTTACACTGAGAAATGATTCCGGCTTGTAGGATTCGCAAACTAATCTTTCTTCACGAAATATACTGATTAGAAATATTACGAATTTTTATCACCTTCGACAAACCTGCTGACGCATTTCAAATAAGTTTTGTAATGCAAAAATATAGACTTTTTCAGACAAATCCAAGCTTTTTATTGTCCATATTGTCCATAACCGGATTACTCCCTCAAAGCCGCAAATATAAAAAAGCGTGCAGCTATATGTGCTGCACGCTTAATGTATTTAGAGCGCAGGCTGGACTTGCTTTAGCTTGGGCGAAGCCAAAGCCTGCTTTCCATATTAGTAGGAGTGGGGGTCTTCTTCGATGTCTTGGGGGGTCATGGGGGTGGCGTTCATCTTGCTCCAGACGTACCAGATGTAGAGTATTACGACGGGGACGAGGAGGGATACCCAGGACATGACGGTGAGTGTGAATTCGGTGCTGCTGCTGTTGGCAATCGTGAGGGATGATTGGGGATCGGTCAACGAGGGCATGTAGCTTGTGTTGTTGTAGGCGAGGTCACACAAGAGGCTTACAATGGTGATGATAGTGCCTACTCCTGTCCACCAGATACCACCTTTGTATTCTTTCTTGAAAGCGGTCAGACCGAAGCCAACAAGCACCAATAAAACTCCGAAAATAAGCGTTGCAAGGATCCACCACATTTCTACCAAGTTGATAGCATACTTGTATTGTACAGCCACTACTTGTCCGTTGGCATCTACAGTATAACCATCTGCTGTGAGCACTACCCAAAGAAGGGCAAGGAAGAGGACCACAAAGATAAGACCATTCAAGAGAGCTTTAATTCTAAGGGCATTGAATACTTTCGGTCCATCGTCGATGGAATTCATAAGATAGAGGGCTGCATTCATACGCGCGAGGAAGAAGAGCGTGAATCCTACAAGCAGATTTTTCCAGTTGGCGATTGCTTCGAGTCCATGGGTTGAGGCCCAGACTGAGATGACGGGTGAATTGCCGTCGAGGATGTTGCCACGGGTTACGGTGAATTCACCTCCAAAGAAAAGAATGCCCACTGCGACTCCGATAAGCACACAACCTACCACTCCGTTGATGAGCAAGAAAGCATCGTAGGTGCGGGTGCCATAAAGATTTCCGGTCTTGCGACGGAATTCATAGCTGACTGCCTGCAGTACGAAGCTGAAAAGGATTGCCATCCAGAGCCAGTAGGCTCCGCCGAAGGATGTAGAATAAAAGAGTGGGAAGGATGCAAAGAAAGCTCCGCCAAACACCACAAGAGTGGTAAAGGTAAGTTCCCATTTACGACCGAGTGAGTTAACTATAAGGTTTTTTGCCATCGAACCGCGGGTCTCGAGCAGGAGACTTTGACCACCTTGTACGAACAGCATGAATACGAGGACTCCTCCGAGCACTGCGATAAGAAGCCACCAATATATTTGTAATGTTTCCATGTTTTCAGTTTTTGAGTTGTGAAGTTGTGGAGTTATGAGATTATTCGGTGATTTCTTTGTTGGAGCCTTTCTTGACTTCGTTGACCATGATAGAGATCTCTGCTGCAATGAGGGCGGCAAAGACAATGGCAAAGAGCCAGAATGTGAGTTGGACAGATTCTGCTGTCACAGCTGATACGGCTGCCTGAACTGGAAGGATATCCTGGATGGTCCAGGGCTGACGTCCTACTTCCGCTACAATCCAACCGGCTTCACTACATATCCATACTACCGGGATGCTGAGAATGCCAATCCAGCGTGCAAGTCGAGTATCAAACCATGTGGGCTTCTTATAAACAATGAACAAAGCCACGATGAGAAACAGTAGTAGATATCCGCCTGCAATGACCATAATGTGGAATGAATAGAATGTGAGAGCTACCGGCGGAACTGCATCCTCCGGAGAATTGAAGTAACCATAACCAAAGAATGAATAGTTGGCTTTAATTCTTTCAAGCGCATTTGCGAGAGCAGCTTCATCGCCTGCCTTTCGGGCAGCCTCATAGTCGCGGAGAGCCTGCTGAGCGGCTTTGCCAATCTCGATTCTCTGGGCATAGCTGATAGTATTGATTGTGTCGCCTTGCGGAGTCAATGCAACGCCGTCGATGAGGTCGTCGATACCGGGAACGAAGCTATTGGCATCATGGTTGGCAAGTATGGAAAGTCCTTTGGGAATAGCAATCTTGCACTTGACATCTCTTTCCTTTTCATCTACTATACCGAAACCAATAAGCTCCTGTCCTATCTCACCGCGATAAAGGCCTTCCATAGCGGCAAGCTTCATAGGCTGAACGCGTGCTACCTGAACAGCAGAACCGTCGCCTGTCCACATCGTGAAAACCATACCGATGAGACCAATCCAACCTGCAACCTTGACAGAATCTTTAGCCATCTGCATGTTCTTTCCTTTGGCTGCGATGATGCAGCTTACACCTATCACGAAAACAGATGCAAGTACCCAACCGCTCGTAACGGCATGGAAGAATTTATTGATAGCCACCGGAGAAGTAGCGACAGCTATAAAATCAGACATTACATTGCGCATCTGATCGGGGTCAAATTCCATTCCGACAGGATATTGCATCCAAGCATTGGCGATGAGAATCCAAAGTGCGGAAAGGGAAACGCCAATTGCTACGAGCCAAGTTGATGTAAGGTGAAAACCTGCAGACACTTTCTTCCAACCGAAGAACATTACAGCGAAGAAGGTGGCTTCCATAAAGAATGCAAGAAGGCCTTCGATGGCGAGTGGAGCTCCGAAAATGTCGCCTACAAACCAGCTGTAGTTCGACCAGTTGGTACCGAACTCAAATTCAAGGATGATACCGGTAGCGACACCAATTGCAAAATTGATGGCAAATAGAGTCATCCAGAATTTCGTTGTCTTAAGCCATTTTTCAGATTTAGTGCGGTAATAGATTGTCTCCATTACTGCGACGATGAGGCTTATTCCGATCGTAAGCGGAACGAATAGCCAGTGGACTATGGCGGTCAGTGCGAATTGAAGTCGCGACCAGTCGACTACTTGAATTAAATCTTCCATGGGTTTATTTAGTTTTTAAGTTATTTAAGTTTTTTGTATCGGCTAAAGCCGATACCAGTAACAAAATATCTAATCTTTAGCGGGAGGTGAGTTCGGTGGCTACGGCGCGGGCGCGGTCGTCGTCGTTGTCGTAGTTTTCCTTCAATATGTTTGGAAAGAAAAATAGCTTGAAGACGAGGAATAAGATAGCTACCTTTATTAAGATTATAGCCCAAAGTTTACGGCCGACAGTCATGTTTTTGAAACCGTCGACGTAGAAGTCAAATACCTTACGGGCTTTTATGCTTAAACTTTCCATACGCTACTAATTCACTTTATAGGGCAAAGTTAATAAACGTGAATGAAATATGCAAATTTTTAACTAATTTGGTGCATAAAAGATAAAAAAAAGCACGGCTCTTTCATTTAAAAAATCCCTGTACATTCAGAATTCCTTATATTTTAT